>NZ_QJOT01000016.1:0-95801 GCF_013393165.1 Paenibacillus sp. 79R4
GCGATACAGAGTTTCGTTAGAGTGTGAAGCAGGGGCGATATAGTCCAATAGGGGTTCCCGATTCCGTTAGTTAGGTTGCGAAGCAGTGCTAATATGGCCCAATAGCGATACAGAGTTTCGTTAGAGTGTGAAGCAGGGGCGATATAGTCCAATAGGGGTTCCCGATTCCGCTAGTTAGGTTGCGAAGCAGTGCTAATATAGCCCAATAGCGATACAGAGTTTCGTTAGAATGTGAAGCAGGGGCGATGAACCAATAGGGGTTCCCGGTTCCGTTAAGTTAGGTTGCGGAGCAGTGCTAATATAGCCAAATAGCGATACACAGTTTCATTAGAGTCTGGAGCAGGGGCGATATAGTCCAATAGGAGTCTCCGGTTACATTAGTTAGGATGTACAGCAGGGGCAAATTTAGCAATTTGTTACGTTAGAGTGTGATGCAAGGCTAAATAACGATACCTGGTTTCGTTAGAGCATGTAGCAGCGCTAATTAGCCCTGTTTTTGTTAGGGCTGGACGAGGCGGTGGCTGCGTCGGACTCTGCTATTTCTGCTTTGCTGCTGAATGCAATTGCAATCGGCATACGAAGCCTGATACTCCTTGGTATCAGGCTTTTCCTTTTTTGCGGAATTGGTAGGGAGAGATGTCTTTGTATTGTCTGAACTGCTGAATGAAGTAGCTGGAGCTTGAGAAGCCAACCTCCAGGGCGATCTCGGTCATGCTCTGATCCGTTGTCAGCAGGAGCTTCTCAGCTTCGGTAATACGGATATAGTTCAAATAGTTTGTGAAAGTCTTGCCCATGATCGCCTTGAATCTTCGGGAGAAATAGCTGTAGCTCATATTGCACAGACGGGCTGCGGTTTGCGCATTAATATCGCTTTTATAGTTATAGTCGATATATTCGAACACCTTCTGCAGCATTTGATAGTCGCTGTCATTCAAGGAATTCGCCACTTCCCAGTTCCAATGCTGCTGTTGACGAGGCTGCCGCAGAAACCACAGGAAGACGCGGCAAATCAGCGTACGGACGGCAAGCTCAAAGCCAAAGCTTTTGGCACTGAATTCATGGTAGATCTCCCAGATCATGTCCGGGATTGGCGTATCTCTAATCTCGGAAGCCGTGAAGACGCGCTGATTGCTAGACTCAGCCAGGGTGAACGGCAGAATATATTTTGATTCTAAAAACGTCCGGGAAGTCGAGTACAGAATCTCCGGATCAAATTTGACAACGATATAGGAGAGCTCATGATCCAGAGAATAAATCGAATGCGTCTCATGGGAATGAATCAGGATGAGGTCGCCCTCACTAAGGACATAGGCTTCGCCTCCTGAATAGACCTTGGCCGTCCCGGATAGCAAATATAAGATTTCAATATACAGATGCCAGTGAGATGGCACAATGCAGCGCGGCTCTTTGCCGTAATGGATCATACTCTCATAAGGATAGTGGATCGACCCGTCCTGGGTCCGGTTGGATTCAAAATAGGGCTCGTTCATCATCTCATCACCTCAACCTCAGTTGCCCCGTATGCAAAAAATAACCTTTGCGGCACCAAGAACAAATATTTGATATTTTTAAGTAGCTTCATTGTATTACTTCTTCTATGATTTTGGTATCTTTACCTTACCTAAGGATTGGGAAGGGGACATGAAATATGGAAAATATTGCGTTGCAACTTTATTCTATTAAAGAACTGACAGGTGAAGATTTTCTTGGCACCTTAAAAAAAGTAGCGGAGATTGGCTACGACGGGGTTGAGTTTGCCGGATATTTCGGCACATCAGCGGAGCAGCTTAGGAAGTCGCTGGACGAATACGGGCTGCGAGCGGCTGGAAGTCATATCGGCATGCCTGATCTAACCGACAGACTGGAAGAGATGATGGATTATTCGCTTGCCATCGGCAGCCCCTATATCATCTGCCCGGGCCTACCTGAAGAGCTGCGTGAGAACGCGGATAGCTATAAGCGGGCTGCTGAGAGGTTTGATCGCATTGGCGAACGCTGCAAAGAGCAGGGGCTCCGCTTTGGCTATCACAATCACGGCATTGAATTCCAGAAGCATGACGGGTTGACAGGCCTCGAGCTGCTGGCCCAACATACCTCGCCTGAGCATCTGTTCTTTGAACTGGATACATACTGGGCAGAATATGCCGGGTTCCGCGCTGCGGACTGGATAGAATCGTTTGCAGACCGCTGCCGAATTCTCCATATCAAGGACATGAAGAGCAAGCAGGATCAGCGCAATACGGAGATCGGCACAGGCATTCTCGATTTCGAGACCATAACGGCAGCCGGCAAGCATTTTGGCATCGAATGGTACACTATCGAACAGGAGGAATACGAGATTCCACAGCTGGAATCGATCGAAGCCAGCCTCCGCTATCTGCGACAAATATTATAAATAATCCTCGATTACGGGATCGCTGATCAGACTGAGCCCAACGTCAATCCGTTGGGTTCGGCGAACAGCGAGAGGTCATACGCTGCGACTATTACTTAAAATTGTGAAATAGAATATTTTAAAGAAGGAATGCAGGAGGAGAAGACCACATGGGCAGAACGATCAAAATTGGCATCATCGGTAGCGGGGGAATCGCGGGTGTGCATGCACGTACCTACAAGGATATCGAGGATGTCGAAATTGTAGGAGTGGCGGATATTTTTCCGGGACGGGCGGATCATTTTATTAACAATTGGGGTCTGCAGCAGGCTGCAGGATTCGATGACCATCACAAACTGCTGGAGCTGGACTTGGATGGGGTCAGTATATGTACGCCTAATGCCGCACACTACCTAACGACACTGGATGCGCTGCATGCCGGCAAGCATGTGATGGTCGAGAAGCCGATGTCGGTCACACTGGAGGAAGCGATAGGCATGGTTCAGGCTTCCAAAGAAGCTGACAAAATGCTTAATATCGGCTTCCAACCCCGATACGATCCGAACATGGGTCTTATCAAGGAGCTTGTGCAGAGCGGACAGCTTGGCAAAGTGTACTACATGGAGACCGGTGGAGGACGCCGCCGCGGCATGCCGGGAGGAACCTTCATTCGTCAGGAGATTTCCGGCGCGGGCGCGATGGCTGATATCGGCTGCTATTCGCTCGATTTCGCCTTGAACACATTGGGATACCCTAAGCCGTTGACTGTATCGGCGTATACGTCGAATCACTTCGGCACCAATCCCAAATATCATCCGGAGGCAGACCGGTTTGATGTCGAGGATTTCGGGGTAGCGATGATTCGCTTTGAGAATGATCTCGTGCTTAATTTCAAGACCTCCTGGGCGATGCATATGGATTCGCTCGGAGCGACGATGTTCCTTGGCACGGACGCTGGTCTCAAGGTGCTGCCTAAGAGCCAGGGGCCTTGGGGCGGCGTATGGGATGGCCATGTTGGCGCGGTATCCCTGTTCCATGACATTCAGGGGCATCATACGGAAAGCGCTATTCCTTTGATTGAACATGAGATCGATGTCTTCGCTGAGAAAATCAGGGATTTTGTGCGTGCGCTTCGCGAAGGCGGGCCAGCACCGATTCCGGGAGAACAAATTGTTCGCAATCAGGCCATTCTGGACGGCATTTTGCGCTCATCACAGACAGGACGCGAAGTTGTGATCGACATACCGGATTTCTAATCGTTATAGCAATATGGGACGAAGTGTTTGTCGTGGAGTTATCTTTTTTATCCAAATGGGACATCCTGTGGAAGGAAGCGAAAACATCTACAGGAGGAAGAATCCGCACTATGAAAAAACAACTCATCTGCCTGAGCATCCTTGGTTCTCTGATGTTCGGAGTTGCACCTATGAATTCGGCTTGGGCCAAATCAGAGGAACTGCAAATCAAGACAGTGATCATCGATTCCAAAGGCGCAGAGATAGGCACAGCCGTGTTGACGCAAAAAGCAGACGCCGTCCATATCCATATCGAAGCTAAAAATCTCCCGCCGGGAGAACACGGCATCCATTTCCATGAGACGGGAAAATGCGATCCACCGGACTTTACGTCGGCCGGGGCCCATTTCAACCCGGAAGGGAAGCAGCATGGATTCAAAAATCCGAAGGGATATCATGCGGGCGACCTGCTTAACATTACAGTCAAGGCAGATGGAACGGTTAACACCGATTTGGAGAGCAAGACGGTGACGCTTAAGAAGGGTTCCCCGAATTCTTTGCTGAAGCCTGGCGGCACTTCGCTTATGATTCATGAAAAAGCCGATGACTACGTTACCGATCCGTCCGGCAATTCCGGAGCACGGATTGCTTGCTCAGTGATTCGTTAGTGGAACAAGGACTTTAACACGACCTCAGCAGCTGAACCTATGGTTTGGCTGCTTTTTTGCTGCATGCCAGAAGACTTAATAGCAATTTACAATTCCAATAATAGGTAAAAATGCTCATATCTGTTCCGTTCTGCTTGCTTTATACTTGAAGGGACAACCCGTGTTTAATCGGCATCAAAAAGCCTGTTAGGAAGGGAGGATAGAGATCCTTCAGCTGACAAGCGTGGACCCGCAAACATAAGAATCAACCGAAAATAAAAAGGAGTGATTCGTATGTCTAGCAGTATCCGCAATATTCATTCGTTGTTCTATAAGCTGGGATTATGCCTTCTGGTCCTGGTTCTTGGCTTATCTTTTACAGAGACTATGGCAATGGCCTCGCCTGTGACACTAAGTCCGATCGGTGACTCTTATGTGCATCAAGGCAACTCCTCCTCCAATTATGGAGCCTCTACATCTTTGTATGTCAAGAATGATACGGCGAGCTCTTGCCAAGCCTTCCTGAAATTTAATCTCTCCGGAATTTCAAATGTAACGAGCGCAAAGCTCAGAATTTACGGAAGCTCATCATACAATACGGTTCTATCCGCCTATCAGACTGCTGATAACTGGAATGAATCGACGATCACCTGGAACAATAAGCCGGTCCAGGGAAGCTTGGCCGGCAGCGTTCCGATGAATACGACCGCAGTCTATTATGAATTAGATGTGACCGGCTATGTAGCGGCAGAAGCGGCCGGAGACGGCATTGTCTCCTTCATGCTTCAAGAAAGCGCAGGCAAGTACACGACACTGAACAGCAGGGAGAAGGGCGTGAATGGGCCGGAGCTTATCATTAGTGGCAGCAGCACTCATCCTGGCGGTAATGAGCAGCCTCCTGCAGCCCCAACGCATGTTACTGGTGTTGCGACTTCAGGTACGCAGATCCAATTAAGCTGGAGCCCGGCCGAGGCCAGCGGCGGAGTTGCGGGGTATGAAGTATTTCGCAATGGGAATTTGGCAGCGGATACAGCGGGGGTCTTTTTTCTGGATAGCGCGTTGGATTCGGATACGTTGTACAGCTACTACGTTATAGCCAGAGACAGCGCGGGCAACCGTTCAGCGCCCAGTAGCACGGTGATGGTTAGAACGCTGGCTGATTCAGGCTCGACTCCGGTCTGTAGCAGCGCGCTGAACAGCGCTGTTGCTATTCAGAATGCCATGCGGACGGCCATGCCCGGCGACATTATTGCGATTGCTCCAGGCACCTACACAGGAGTAAAGGCGACAAGCGGGGATCCCGGAGGCCAAGGATTATTCTATTCCGGTCAAAATGGCACGGAAGCCGCACCGATCCTGCTGACGAGCTGTGATCCGGACAACCCGGCTGTACTAAAAGGAACAAGCGTGAACGACGGGTCCTACGGCATCCATTTAACCGGAGATTATTGGCAAATCCGCAATATGGAAATCGATACGGCACAAAAGGGGATCGTGATTAATCACGGCAACAATAATCTGCTTCATGGCCTGAAAATACATCAGATCGGTGACGAGGGGGTTCATTTTCGCGATGGCAGCTCGTATAACAGGTTGGAGTATTCCACGATCTATAATACGGGTAAATATCAGCCGGGTTATGGGGAAGGGGCTTATGTCGGCTCGGATTCCAGCTCCAATTATGAACATCTGGTGTACGACAATGTAATCAGCCATACGATATTTGATGGCGGGATCACAGCGGAGCATATCGATATCAAGGAAGGGGCAAGTGGAACGATTGTTGAGTATTGCACTTTTAATGGCACGGGCATCAGCGGAGCGAATAGCGCGGATAGCTTCATTGATGTCAAAGGTGTAAATACGATCGTTCGCTATAATCAGGGCTATCGCAACGGCAATGCCAATATTACGGATGCATTCCAGGTTCGGACGCATGGAACGGCGTATCCGACCGGGCAGAATAATTCTTTTGACCATAACACGGTTCATCTTGATGATTCAGCGGGTTATGTCGTGTATGCTACCGGTGCGGCTGCGGGAACGACAGCCCATGATGATGTGCGGATTGGCGGCGGCAACCTGTATAACAACAACGTCAACAAGTGATCTATGGATGGCTACCAGAATGAGAAAATCCGCCCAGCTTCTTCGCTGTAGCGGATTTCACGTCAAGCTGTTAATTATTCCTGATCCGTATCGGTAAATGCAGCCGGTTTTGCGACCCATTCATCCGCTTCAGGCTCAATATCGACGCCTTGTTTCATTTTTTGCTTCTCCTGTAATGAGTCGCCGGAAGGGTCCATTTTATTGCGAAGCTTCGCTTCATCCCGGGAATGATCTTGATTGTGGCTTGTCATAGGCTGGTTCCTCCTGTACATGCATCATGCATAGATTTTGTGAATTCGAATCTGGTTTATTATTTTCAATAAATGTAATATTATACAAGCATGAGACATCCTTGCTTCAGACATAACACATCTTCCATGTTGTAGTTCAGTCGGCACAAGCGGCATATGAATCACACAATTAAAGGAGGAATAGCGATGTTTCAGACAAGGACGAGGGGTAACACCCGGACAAAGCTCGATGTTCATGCACGATCTGCAGCAGCAGCCACAGCTTCAACAACAGGGTCCAGTCCAAAACGGAGTAAAAGGTACAAGATGCTTGTCAGTCTGGTCATTGCCATCTTGTTGGCAGGGGCGGGATCGGTGGCGCCTACGCAAAGCAGCTATGCAGCAGGGGAGAAGAAGCCTTTTCCACAACAGGTAAGCTATCCTGGCATTATCAAACCGGACCATGTCACCCAGAATGCGATGAATCAATCGGTTGCCCAGTACTATGACTATTGGAAAGGCAAGTATTTGAAGAATAACCTCAGCTCACTGCCTGGCGGTTATTATGTCAAAGGTGAAATCACCGGAAATCCGGGCGGCTTCACAGCCTTAGGCTCTTCAGAGGGACAAGGGTATGGGATGATCATTGCCGCGCTAATGGCCGGACATGATCCGGACGCGCAGACGATCTATAACGGATTGTTCAAGACAGCTCGGGCTTATAAGAGTTCGATCAATCCGAATCTGATGGGCTGGGTCGTTGCCGACAACAAAAATGCCCAAGGACATTTTGATTCAGCAACCGATGGGGATCTGGATATTGCTTATTCTCTGATTCTTGCGCATGAGCAGTGGGGATCGGACGGTACGATCAATTACTTGCAAGAAGCGAAGCAGATGATTACCAACGGTATTAAGGCCAGTTATGTAACGACGAACAATCGGCTGAACCTGGGCGACTGGGATGCCAAGAATGCGCTTAATACAAGGCCTTCTGACTGGATGCTCAGTCATCTGAGAGCTTTCTATGAGGTGACTCAGGATCCGGTATGGATTCAACTGATCGATAATCTCTATTCTGTATATCATGATTTCAGCAATACTTACTCTCCTACGACAGGTTTAATCTCGGATTTTGTCGTCAACAACCCACCTAAGCCTGCACCTGAATGGTATCTCGATGAATTCAAAGAGACCAATATTTATTATTATAACGCCAGCCGCGTTCCGCTTAGAATCGTCATGGATTATGCAATGTATGGAGACCCGCGCAGTAAAGCGATCTCTGATAAGCTGACGAGCTGGATCAAAGGCAAGACCAACAATACTCCTTCGAAAATAAAAAATGGCTACAAGCTGAATGGAGCAGAGGTTGGGGACTATGCGACAGCGGTATTTGTGTCTCCTTTTATCTCCGCAGCGACGGCGGATAGCAGCAACCAGGCCTGGGTTAATGCCGGCTGGGACTGGATGAAGAATAAGAAGGAGGATTACTTTAGCGACAGCTATAACCTTCTTAATATGCTGTACATCTCCGGCAACTGGTGGAAGCCTGGCCTAGCCGAGCAGCCAGCTCTGCCGAATCTGGCTCTGAACGCAGCAGCCGCAGCCAGCTCCATTGAAGGCATCGGCTTTGAAGCGGAGCGGGCCGTGGATGGCAATTTGCAATCCAGATGGGCCAGCAGCGAAGGCAGCGACCCGCAGTGGATCTACGTTGACCTAGGTGCTATAAAAGCGCTGGGTAGTGTAAAACTGCATTGGGAAGAGGCTTATGCGGTCAAATTTAAAATTCAAGTCTCCAACGACGGTTCGAATTGGACGGACGTATATACCGAGACGAATGGCAGCGGGGGAGTACAGGATATTCCTCTGAACAATGTGTCGGCCAGATATGTAAAGATGTATGGAACCGAGCGGGGAACTCCTTATGGTTATTCGCTGTATGAATTTGAAGTCTACCCGCCGAATTGAAGTAATCATGAATGAACTAACGAACGGTAAAATCATTTTGGCGGATAGCGGATAAGAGTGATTCGATCGGTGTAAACATTTAATTAACGTAATAATAGTTATGTAAACTTATATATTCTCTGCACAAAAAAGAGCAGGCCCGGATATTTACTCAACCAGGCTTGCTCTTGCTAAATTAGCATCATATCATCAATATCTCACGGATCTCCTGCTCAGACATGCTGGATATGGATTGTTGTCCAGGCTGGATGATCTCGTCGATCAAATCCTTTTTCTTCTGTTGCAGTTCATACATTTTTTCCTCAACGGTCCCCTCGGTCAAGAGACGAATAATTTGCACGACTTTGGTCTGCCCGATACGATGGGCCCGGTCCGCAGCTTGCTGCTCAACAGCCGGATTCCACCATAAGTCATACAGAATGACAGTATCCGCTCCGGTGAGGTTAAGCCCCGTACCGCCCGCTTTCAGAGAGATCAGGAAGATGTCTTTCTCTCCTTCATTAAATCTGTCGCAGAGATCAATCCGTTCGGAAGCAGGAGTTTGCCCATCCAGATAGAAATAAGGAATACCGCCATATCCAAGTTCTCGTCCGATAAGCCCCAGCATTTGCGTAAATTGCGAGAAGATTAGCATTCGCTTCCCGGAGCTAAGGCATTCGTCAACAATCTCGAAGAGCTGATCAAACTTGGCCGACCTGCCTTCATATTCCTCAATAAATAAGGAAGGATGACAGCATAATTGACGCAGCCGGGTAAGCCCGGCCAAAATGCGAATCTTATTCTGCTGGAAGCTGTCTTCGTTAAGATGCTTCAGCGTCTCCTGCTGAAGCTGAGCGAGATAAGCCGCATACAGCTTCTTCTGTTCTGGCAACAGCTCTGAAGCTTGCACCGATTCAATCTTATCCGGCAGCTCGCTTAGAACGTCTGTCTTCAAGCGGCGCAGCAGGAATGGCTTGATCCGATTGGCGATGCTCTCCCGCGACAGATCATTAAAGGTCTGTCGATCCCGGAACAGGGCGGGGAAGACGGCATCGAAGATCGACCAAAGCTCCTCAAGCGAATTTTCGATAGGTGTTCCGGTTAATGCAAATTTATGCTTCGCTTGCAGCGCTTTGACGGCATGCGCCGTCTGTGTCGTATGATTCTTGAAGTTCTGCGCTTCATCCAGAATCAAGGTATGGTAAGGCTGTTCGGAATATTGTTCAATATCTCTGCGCAGCAGTGGATAAGAGGTAATGATAATATCGAATCCATCCTGCTCCTGCAGCTGACGAATTCGTTCGCTCTTACCTCCATCAATGATCATGCTCCGTATTTCCGGTGCAAATTTGCGCAGTTCATTCCGCCAGTTGTAGACGAGAGAAGCGGGGGCCACAATAATCGCCGGCAGCTTCTGCTCGCGGATTTCCGGCAGCACTGAGACCAGGAAGGTGATGCTTTGCAGCGTCTTGCCCAGCCCCATATCGTCGGCCAGAATACCGCCAAAGCGATAGGTGGCGAGCGTCTTCAGCCACTGATATCCAAAGACCTGGTAATCGCGGAGTACCGGAGCAAGACTCGGGGGCAGCGCGAACTCCAAATTGTCGGGATTCTTCAAATTCGACAGAAGACGGCGCAGTGACTTCTCCGGTTTTAATAGCTCCGTATAACGCTGTTCATCCAGAAGATGGAATGAACTGGCTAGCGGCACCCGGAATCCATCACCATTTTCGTTGAACTGGAATTTTCCTGAATCCTGAACGAACTGAGTCATGTGCTTGAACTTCTCGTCTGACAACGGCATGAGGGAACCACTTGGCAGCTTGTAGTATTTACGTTTGACCTCGATCGCCTCGATTAGCTCGCGGATTTCATTGTCGGAAATGCCATTCAATTCGAATTTGAATTCAAGCCAATCTGTACGCTCATCCCAAATCGCGGAGATTCTCGGCGGGATCGCTGGACGCTCGATCCTCAACTTAACAGCCGTTGTGGCAAAGATATCAACGAACTGCTCCAGCCTCGGCACCATATAGTAGAGAAAATCAAACTCCGCATTCTCATCATCCAGGAAGAAGCCACTCTCCGTTCGTACGAAAGAACTCTCATCCATCAGCTCAAGGATTCGCCGCTCCTGGTCTTCGTCACGAATGAGGATGAGGTCGCTGCCGCGCTGCAGATCCTTATCTTCAAGCGGGTTAATAACTACGTCCCCGTATTGGAATTCCACCCCCGCCAGCAGCCGGTTCTTCAAACGGTCCAGATACAATCTGGCCTGCAGCGGCTTACGTATAATCCGATCTGTGATGGAATCATCAATCTTCACTTCACCCAGCTTCATCAATCCCGGCAGAGCTTTCTCGATAAACAGGGACATCTGCTCGGCGCTAACGCCGACCCTGGCCTTGCGATAGACCCGCAGCAGCTTCTTAAGCTCATGGAGCTGTGAGCATTGCTGCGGATCAAGAGTAATCAGCTCGTTATAGATTAGCGCCATATTATAGGAATCGAGAATCGTGATCTCATCCAGACCTTCGACCTCAAAAGAACAGGAATCATCCTCATCAGAATGCCTGATCGCGTATTGGATCGGCAGGGGCCTGCTTGATTCGAAAAATCCTTTGTATAATATGCCATTCGCCTCGAGCTTGACGGAAGGGCAGGAGCGGAGCAGTACGAGCAGCTCGTTCCAGGCGAAAGGAGGTATGACCAGACCGCGCTCCTCGGGATACCCGGAACGAAGATGATTATGATCAGCCATCTCATGTATTAAATGCTCGTTCCGCTGGATCTCTATCAGCTTCTGTACAATCGCGGAAGCCTCAGCAGGGAAGCTGTGGAGCTGTGAATCATAGGTGAAATTAGGCGTAAAAGCATATTTGCCGCCAAGATCAATTTGCTCCAGAAGCTGCTTAATATTTTTTACAATATATAGACGTTTCGTTCCTAGCTTCATTTCCATCGAGAAGATCTGCTTCTCATATCCGTACGAATCCAACTTTAATATAAATTCAGTATCAAGGGGCTCTCTGGCATCGAAGTAGGACCCGGTCCGTGTCAGTCGGGTCTTGCTTTTGCCGAACAGTCCCGTAATATCGCGCATCAGCCGCGTATCCTGGGCCGTGCTGCGATGCGGTGTTTGTCGTCGTGTATCTCGTCTTAATGGGGCAGCCCGATTAGCGCTCATCTGATCCGCAGCCAAATCGCGTCGGCCAGACGATCGTCCAGTATCGTTCTGTATTTTATAGGCGCCAATCATCACAGCAGCGATATGCGGACAATAATTGCCGCTTGCAGCAAAAGCTGGGCAACTACAATCCGCGGTCAGCGCACCGTCCGAATGGATCGCTAAATTCACCTCATACTCATCCGTTCCCGATACAATGGCCGCATAGGTTTGTTGCTCCGTATTCCGGAGCGTATAGGAAACCTTGCCTGCCTCATAATAAGTCTGACCTGCCTCATAAGCCGCCTTGCCGCAGAACATATGTATCGCAGTCTGAGTTAATAAATGTCGCATCGCTTTACATCATCCTCTTACACGATCTATCACATTAATGATAAACAAGTTCCTCTATAAAATAAAGCAAGGCCGGCACCACGGCGGGTGTCAGCCTTTTGGGGATTTGAATTCAACAATCGGTTTAATGACCTGCATGATTAACTTTATCTTCTCCGGTGGACAATCTTCCAGCATTTCTATAATTTCATTACGCAAATAGTCATTGGATAGCTTATTGGTACCGCTCAGAATATACTCTGGAGATTCTTCAAGCACTACGCATAATTGAGATAGCCTGTCCAGGTTAATCGGTGTTTTACCACGCTCAATTTTGCTTATGTATGCGTTGGAGACATCCAGCTTCTCAGCCAGCATTTCCTGTGTAATTCCTTGTTCTTCCCGGGCTTGTTTAATGCGTCTGCCAATCAGGGAATAATCGAAGCTCATGTTCATCACCTACAAGGATTGTAGCAACCTAAGTTGATCTATAACATGCATATGAGGTTCAATTGAACTTATGGGTTAAAAATAGTAATATAAAGGTAATTGATCTTTATATATTTATATTCTCCCAATTCATTATATTTATGTTAGCCATTCGAAGGAGACATCCCATGGTAACTGATCGCGGAATCTCGTCAGGAGAGGAACGGGCCATGCCGTATCAAGAGTTATTCGAGAAGGCGGAGTCGCTGTTTGCCAACGGCATGTGGCAACCTGCAACCGAATTATATGAGAAAATAATAAGCATGAGTGATGATGATAGAATAGTGACGGATGAGGTCGTCATGAGCTATTTCCGGATCTTTTACATGACTAGCGAGACACAGTCCGGCAATTCGGAGGAAATGCTGCGGTTCATTCCATTTCGTCATCGCCTGCGCGATGAGTATGTCCTGGAAGGGCTCTACCTGCTTGCACGAAGCTATGCGGTGCTTGATCGCTGGGACGAAGCTCGGCAATATATCGCCGAAATGCTAACGCGGGCGGAGTCATTGCAGAGGAAGCTGAACGGGCATCGGTTCCGGCGCAGGCTGCCTTTTAGACGCTCCTTGACGAACTACTATGGACATGCTCTGTTAATGATGTCTGAAGGGTACGAGTTCGAAGGAGCATACGCCGAAGCTAGGGAATATCTCGAACGCTGCTTCGTTTTACCGCAAATTCATGATGCTTTGCCAGAAGACAAACTGGAAGCGGAGCGCTTTTCTTTGTTGGCCCAGGGGAGGCTATTGGGACTAGAGGTTAAGAACGGCCATTTGGAACGGCTTCCGCAGCTCGTGGACTTGATGAATGAGTATCCGCTATTAAGAGTAGAAGGCTTAACCGCCTCGTTAATGGCGGCTAATAAATATAAATTTTCCTTCGATCCCGACTTGAAGGATATGCTATATCGCTTCGCTGATTCTTACCCGGCGTTCTCGCTAAGCGGTGAGAATCAGATTAGAGATCGCGATCGGTATAGTAGAATGTATTACCAATGTGCGGTATATTGGCTGAACGAAGGAGAGCATACCCAGGGGGCGCTGCAATTGCTGCGCAGCATTAAGCTAAGCTTATACCTCAAGAATCAGCATCAGCTGCTGGCCAGCCTCATGTTATATGAGAAGCATCTCCCACATATTCCGGAGACGATAAGTGCCGATATTATGAAGTTATGCGAGGAGCGAGCCAAAGAGGTTAAGGTGCGCTTCCCCTGGAAGCAAATGCTCTTATAAATTCGTTTAAACCGTGCCAATCGTTCCTCTATTGACCACAAGCCCTCTATGCTGACCGTCTGCCTGTTGGCATGTGCACATATAGAACTTTTATTATGGGAATTACAAAATAGATGTTGACCTTCACGTTGCGTAAAGGTGTAGATTGAACTTGTCAGGAGGGATACAGATGGAATACACCATTCAGAAGCTGGGTCAGCTTGCCGGAATCAGTACGAGGACATTGCGCTATTATGATGAGATTGACCTTCTTAAGCCGGCAAGAATCAACTCATCGGGGTATCGGATTTACGGGCCAGCCGAGGTTAACCTGCTGCAGCAAATTTTATTTTTTCGCGAGCTCGGATTACCGTTGGATCATATCAAACAGGTGATTGCGGACCCGTCCTTTGACCGGATTGCAGCGCTGAAGCAGCATCGCAGACAGCTCCTTGACCGCAAACGGCAGCTAGACCTGCTGATTGCGAATGTAGATCATACGATATCCGAAGCGGAAGGGAGAATAACAATGTCGGATCAAGAGAAATTTACCGGATTCAAAGAACAGCTAATCGCTGAGAATGAGCGGCAATATGGGACCGAAATACGGGAAAAGTACGGGGCTGATACGATCGATAAAGCAAACGGTAAGCTGCGAAATATGACTGCTGAACAATATGAGCGAGTGACGGCGCTTGCCGATGAAGTGATCGCGGCTTTGCTGGAGGCATACAAGACAGGGGATCCGGCAGGGGAGAAGGCTCAGCGCGCTGCCGAGCTGCACAAAGAGTGGCTGACCTTTTACTGGGACACCTACAACAAAGAGGCCCATGCCGGCCTGGCCCAAATGTATGTCGAGGACGAGCGATTCCGTGACTATTATGACAAGCATCAGACCGGGCTGGCCCAATTCCTGCGCGATGCCATTCATGTGTATATTAATGGAACTTTATAGTAGGAATATTGTCCGCTTTGAGACAAGTAGGTTATGATGGGGAGAGTGAACATAACCCTTGATCGAGGTGGAATAGATTGAAGAAGGTTGCGGTAATTGGTGGAGGAATTACAGGATTGTCCACGGCTTATTATTTGCACAAAATCATCCGGGAACGGAAGCTTGCTGCGGAGATTGTACTGATTGAAGCGGATGAACGGTTGGGCGGGAAGATCCATACAGTGAAGCGGGACGGCTTTATTATGGAGGTTGGGGCCGACTCGCTCGTCGCCCGCAAGCGGAATGTAGATCCGCTGATCGATGAGCTGGGATTGCGGGAAGAAGTCGTCTATAACGCTACGGGTAAATCCTATCTGCATGCGGACGGTAAGCTGAAGTTAATACCCGAGGACGCGGTCTTCGGCATCCCGCTCAGTCTCCAGGCCCTGGCTGAGAGCGAACTGATCTCGGCAGAGGGCAAGGTGGAGGCGCTCAAAGATTTCTACACGACGAATGAGACGTTCACGAAGAATGATTCGATCGGACTGTTCCTGGAAGCTTTTCTTGGCAAAGAGATCGTCGAGAAGCAAATTGCTCCGGTATTATCAGGGGTCTACTCCGGCAAGCTGAATGAATTAACGATTGCTTCCACGCTGCCTTACCTGTTGGATTACAAAAATCAACACGGCAGTATTATGAAGGGACTTGCGGAGAATCGCCAGACCTTCAAATCGCAAGGGGAGAAGAAGTTTCTATCCTTTGCAGGCGGCACCTCAGCGATTATTGAGCGGATGGAGCAGGCCCTGTCAGAGATCGAGTGGATAAAAGGCTGCAAAGTCAGCCGTGTAATACAAGACGGTAAGTTATACACGCTGGATTTGCAGGACGGACGCAGCTTGGTGGCGGATAGCGTGGTTCTGAGTGTACCGCATCAAGCAGCTCAATCGATGCTTGCCAATGAAAATCTGAACGAAGACTTCGCAGAATTGATCGGCAGTTCCCTGATCAGTGTATATATGGGCTTTGACGTAAGCGATGAATTGCTTCCGGAGAACGGAACGGGCTTCATCGTTGCCGACAGCAGCGGCCTGAAATGCCAGGCATCTACCTGGACCAGTCGGAAATGGAGCCACACATCGACAAATCATCAGCTGCTGGTTCGCTTGTTCTATAAAAGCTCAGGCCCGCACTATGAACGGTTGCAAGGCTTATCTGAGGAGGAAATGCTGCAGGAAGCGATGTGCGATCTGCAGCAGAGCATCGGTCAGCTGCCGCCGCCAACAACCTATGCAATTACGCGGTGGACGGATGCTATGCCCAACTATCACTTGCGGCATCATGAGGTCGTCCAATCGCTGGAGCGTAAAGTTGCCCAGCAGTATCCCGGCCTGTTCCTGGCGGGCTGCTCATATTACGGCGTAGGGATCCCGGATTGCATCGCCAACGGCGAAGCGACCGCTGCACGAGTAGCTGAGCTGCTATAGTGTTGACTATCCCACCTGCACATGATAAAGTTTCAAAAAAGCAATGACCAAGACAAGTGTTCCGTAGTTCGCGGTGCAGAGAGAGAATCCCGCAGGCTGAGAGGATTCTTCCGACGAAGGAGCGCTTCCCGACTTGCGAGCTGTAACGGGATAACCGTTACCGGGGTTCGGCCGTTATCCGAAGAAGAGGACAATGACAGGTAAGCAGGCTTTTTGAACGACCGCTTAGCATCATTGTTGAAATAGGGTGGTAACACGACACATTCGTCCCTAACGAATGTGTCTTTTTGTTTTTTATAACAAGGAGGTTGTTACAATGCGACAGAGCACTTTGCTGCTGAACACGTTACGAGAATCGCCTGCGGAAGCGGAGACGGCGAGTCATGAATGGCTGCTGAGAGGCGGATTTATTCGGCAACTGGCCGCAGGGATCTACACCTATCTGCCGCTGGGCCGACGAGTATTGCGCAAGATAGAGGGGATGATTCGTGAGGAGATGGAGCTGATCGGAGTCCAGGAAATACTGATGCCGGCGCTCCAGCCTGCCGATCTCTGGAAGGAGTCAGGACGATATGATGTATATGGTCCCGAGTTGATGCGTCTATCTGACCGCAATGAACGGGAGTTCGTTCTCGGACCCACGCATGAGGAAGTTATTACGGCTTTGGTGCGGGATGAGATGAACTCCTATCGCAAACTGCCGGTTACGCTGTACCAGATTCAGACCAAATTCAGAGATGAGCGTCGTCCAAGATTCGGATTGCTGCGCGGACGGGAATTTGTGATGAAGGATGCCTATTCTTTTGACACAGATTGGGAGGGATTAGATCGTTCCTATCGGAAAATGTATGGGGCCTATGAGCGCATCTTTGAGCGTATGGAGCTGAATTGCAGAGCTGTGGAGGCAGATGCGGGAGCGATTGGCGGAGAAGGGGAGACCCATGAATTTATGGCCTTGGCCGATATCGGCGAGGATACGATTGCATCCTGTACTTGCTGTGATTACGCAGCAAATTTAGAAGCTGCTGTTGGCCGAGACGGAGCTGCCCCCGTCGTGACTTCGGCCGAAGTGCCACCGCGCGAGAAAATCCTTACTTCAGGCATCCGCACCATTGACGAACTCGCCGCCGGCCTGCAGGTAAAAGCTCAGCAAATTATCAAGACGCTTGTTTATAAGGCGGATCAACAAAGGGTCGCTGTAGTCGTCCGAGGTGATCACCAGGTCAATGAACTTAAGGTGATGAAGTATTTAAACAGCGTGAGTCTCGAAATTGTCGATCCGGGTGCCTTACAGGAGCTTGGGCTGGCGCCTGCCGGTTCCATTGGCCCTTGCGGACTCCAAATCCCTGTGCTGGTGGATCAGGAGGTGGCCAGTATGGGGGAAGGGATAGCAGGGGGGAATGAAGCCGGTGTTCACGAAATTCATGTGCGTCCCGGACGGGATTTCAAGCTGGAGCAGGTTGGTGACTTCCGCAGCGTAACAGAGGGGGATCGTTGCCTGAATTGCCAGCAGGGGCGGCTGCAATTTTCGCGCGGGATAGAGCTGGGGCATATTTTTAAGCTCGGCACGAAATACAGCGAGAAGCTGCAAGCTCATTATTTGAACAGCTCCGGCCAAAAGCAACCGATGATTATGGGCTGCTACGGTATTGGAATATCGCGGCTGCTCTCCGCGATCGCTGAACAAGGCCATGATGATCGGGGAATGATCTGGCCTATGCCTGTTGCTCCATTCCAAGTCCATCTGATTCTAATCTCCAGCAAGAATGAACAGCAGGTTCAAACTGCGGACAAACTTTATGCGGAGCTGGTGCAGCATAGGATTGAAGTGTTGTATGACGACAGGAATGAAAGTGCAGGCGTTAAATTTAAGGACTCAGACCTGATTGGCATTCCGCTGCGGATTACTGTAGGCAAGAACGCTGAGCAGGGGGAAGTCGAGTTAGCTGTTCGCAAGAATGGACACCGTGAGTTTGTCTCCATCGATGAGGTTGTTAATCAGGTTAAGGCGCAGGTTTTTTAATGTAAAAGGGGCCGTCATAAAAGTCGGGAATCGATTTTTATGACGACCCTTATTTGACATGCCTCACTTGCTGTTGCCCGGCGCCCCGGACAAAAGTGTCCGTTAGCCAGGCAAAGTAGTTAGTTTGTTTTTTGCTCTAATGGTCACTTTTGACCGCTTGAGCGGTGGGATTAAGCAGTTTTGCATCTTCGTGTTATACCTTTTTAGAGACAGTCCCTATAGTGAACGATTCTATATTCCTATGTTACAGAGATGTGGCTCCATTCCCCAGGTCTAACCTACGGCATGGCTTACGGCTTAGGCCCAATTTCCTTTGCGGAATACCGGTTCAAGCGTGCCGTCAGGAAGCTCGCCGTCAATGTCCAGCGCAGCGCAGCCAACCATGAAATCTACATGGGTCAGGCTCACGTTAGCCCCTCGTTCCAGCAGCTGTTCCTTGCTCAGTTTGGTTCCCTCCTCAATATTGACCGGATAGGCACTGCCCAGAGCAAAATGACAGGATGCATTCTCATCGACTCCGGTGTTATAGAACACCCGGTTCATTCGCGAGATCGGGGAATCATGCGGAACGAGCGCGACTTCGCCAAGATGGGTGGCGCCTTCGTCGGTCTCCAGCAGTTTGGCCAGATGCTCACGGCCGGATTTGGCATCGAAGCGGGTCACTTTTCCGTTCTCAAATTTCAGCTCGATTCCTTCGATCAGCTGGCCGTTCAAATTGAGCGGAAGCGTACTGCGAACCTTCCCATTTACGCCTGTACGATGCGGCATGGTATAGATCTCCTCGGTCGGCATATTAGCGACAAAATAAGTGCCGGAAGCATTTACGTCCCCTCCGCCAAGCCACTTATAGCCTTCCGGCAGCTCAACGCGCAGATCGGTACCCGGTGCCCGGTAATGCAAGCTGCGGTAGCGCTTGTTGTTCATGAACTCCTGACGTTCTTTGAGCTGCTTGATATGTTCCTGCCAAGCCAGAACCGGATCACCGTCACCAACCCGATTTATGGCAAAGACCGCCTTCCACATCGCCTCGATTCGTTGTTCTTCCGGAAGATCGGCAAATACCTTGTCGGCCCAAGCGCGGGTTGGGGCTTTGATCAGCGACCAGCTGATGATATTGTTGCGTGTATATTGGCTGAATTTCTCACGGGCAATGGCCGCTGCTTTCACCGCGGTAGATACTCGCCAGCTATCAACTCCATGAAGCAGCTCCGGGTCAGGCACTTTAATATGCAGCAGAGCGCCACCCGCTTCCGCAAACTGCTCCATTTTGTCGGCTTCCCACTTCGGGTAGAAGCTGAAGGAGCCCTCTGACGCCTTTTCATATCTAATTCGCGAGATCATCTCGTCGATCCACTCCACCTGGACAAGCTTAGCTCCAGCCTCATAGGCCTTGCCGACGATCTGACGCGTCAAGTCTACCGTTTCTATCGGGGCTTGTACGATCAGCAGCTGTCCCGGCTGAATATTAACGCCTACCTTTACTACCAGCTCAGCGTATTTTTCTAATAATTGATTGAAGTTATCCACTGTTTATTCCTCCTTGGACTCGCTTGTCTTCAGTACAATTGTACACCAAGCCCTCTAAAAGGACCCGATCTCCATTATAACGCAATCTTCCGGGATGAGGTTATATAAGGAGGGCCGGCTGACTTTATCAATATTATTGATAAATACCATAAGATCATTCTAATTGACCTCGTATCCATGCTATGTTAATTTCAGTTTATACAATTCTGATATAAATACTTGGAATTTAAAATGTGTGTTCAAGCAGATCGTTTTTGTCTAGAGCGGGCTTTTTGAACAACCTTCTTAAAATGTGCACGTTGGACGGGGTGAAGATATTGGTCTTGCAAGTTACGAATAGTCCTTTTAATGAAGAGCAGGTTGATCTGCTAAATCGTTTGTTACCGGGCCTGAACGATTCACAGCGGGTGTGGCTGAGCGGTTATCTCACGGCACTGCTGGGAACTACCGCAGTAGAAGCGGCTCCAATAGCCTCAGCGGCAGCTGGTCAGACAGCAACTGTAAGTACGGCGGATTTTGCGATGCTTACGGCAAGTGAGCCTTCTTCAGCAGTGCAGGCGGGGGCTCCGGCATCCAAAGAAGTGACGGTGTTATACGGCAGTCAAACTGGTAATGCGAAAGGGCTGGCGCAGCAGCTGTCAAGCAGACTGGAGGGAGAAGGCTTCCAGGTAACGACGGTCTCGATGGGAGATTTGAAGCCCAACCAGTTGAAGAAGATGGAGAGACTTCTGCTCCTGGTCAGTACGCATGGGGAAGGCGAGCCGCCGGATGCAGCGATCTCATTTTACGAGTTCCTGCACAGCAAACGGGCTCCAAAGCTCGAAGGGCTGGAGTTTTCAGTACTGGCGCTGGGTGATACGTCCTATGAATTTTTCTGTCAAACAGGCAAGGATTTTGATCAACGTCTGGAGGAGCTTGGCGGCAAGCGAATCGTTGAACGGGCGGATTGCGATGTCGACTTTGATGAGGCAGCGGCGGAATGGATGAATCAAGTTCTGGCTGCGCTAAATGCAGGGCACGCGACGACCGCGGGGGGTGCTGTCCACGTCAGCACGTCTCAGATTGCGGGAGATCAGACCGGCGGAAACTCCTCCGCATACTCCCGTACAAATCCTTTTCAGGCTGAGATCCTTGAAAATCTGAACCTCAACGGACGCGGCTCAAAACGCGAGACACGGCATATTGAGTTATCGTTGGAAGGCTCAGGTTTGCAGTATCAACCAGGCGATTGCCTGGCTATTTACCCGGAGAATCATCCACAGCTCGTTACGGATATCCTGGAAGCGATGGGCTGGTCGGGTCAGGAAACCGTGACGATCAACAAGAACGGCGAGCAGAGGTCGGTTGGCGATGCTCTGTTGACCCATTATGAAATTACAGTATTAACGAAACCGTTGTTAACCCAGGCCGCGGCCTTAACCGGGAATGCCCGGTTGCAAGAGCTAGTACAGCCTGGGCATGAGGCGGAGCTGAAATCGTATCTGAACGGGCGCGACTTGCTGGATCTGATACAGGATTTCTCGTTAAAAGGGCATTCGGCGCAGGAAATTACAGCTCTTTTACGAAAAATACCCCCCCGCCAGTATTCGATCTCCAGCAGTCCAACCGCCTATCCGGAGGAGGTTCATATTACGGTACGTACGGTGAACTATGAGAGCTATGGCCGGGAACGGTACGGCGTCTGCTCAACGCAGCTGGCACAGCGTGCAGAGGTAGGCGAGCACCTGCCGGTATACATTCAGCAAAACGATCAATTCCGGCTTCCGGAGCATCCGGATACACCGATTATTATGATCGGCCCTGGCACCGGCGTAGCTCCGTTCAGAGCGTTCCTGGGAGAACGGGAAGAGACAGGGGCAACCGGAAAATCATGGCTTTTCTATGGGGATCAGCATTTCACGACTGATTTCCTCTATCAGATTGAATGGCAGCGCTGGCTGAAGGACGGCGTCCTCACCCGGATGGATGTAGCCTTCTCCCGGGATACGACCGAGAAGGTGTACGTACAGCATCGTATGCTGGAGCACAGCCGCGAGCTGTTCGCCTGGCTGGAAGAGGGGGCCGTTGTTTACGTCTGTGGAGATGAGAAAAGAATGGCTCATGACGTTCAGGCGACGCTGCTTCAAATCATTGAACGTGAGGGAGCCTTGAATGCAGAGCAGGCTGGGCAATATTTGGCCGGGATGCACCAGGAGAAGCGTTACTTAAGAGATGTGTACTAAAAGAGTATTGTAGAGGGCCCAAAAGTCCGCTTTCAGCAGCGAAGCTTGTACTTCAAGCATGCGTTTTTCAAGTGGACTTATGGACTACCCCTAAGGCTTGCGAAAGGAGAATGGCCGATGTCAGACAATAACTTACTATCGCCGAACAGTGCGCCGCATAGCGATGCGGAGGATATTAAGCGCAGCAGCAACTATTTGCGCGGCAATCTGCGGGAGACGCTGGAGGATCGCATTACCGCGTCCATCCCGGAGGATGATAACCGATTAATGAAGTTTCACGGCAGCTATATGCAGGATGACCGTGATTTGCGCAATGAGCGTAATAAGCAGAAGCTGGAGCCGGCTTATCAATTTATGCTTCGCGTCCGCGCTGCGGGTGGAGTTGTGACACCGGATCAATGGCTGATGATGGATTCCTTGTCCGATCGCTACGGAAATGGCACGATTCGCTTAACGACGCGGCAATCCTTCCAATTGCACGGGCTCTTGAAATGGAATTTGAAGCAGACGATCAAGGAGGTCAATGATTCCTTATTAACGACGATTGCTGCCTGTGGAGACGTAAACCGCAACGTAATGTGCAACCCGAATCCGTACCAGTCGGAGATTCATGAGCAGGTCTATGCCTGGGCCAGCGAGCTGAGCAGGCATCTTGAGCCAAGAACGCTCGCCTACCATGAGATTTGGCTGGACGGGGAGAAGGTGGAGGGGACGCCGAGCAAGGAGCAAGAACAGGAGCCGATTTATGGCGCGGTCTATTTGCCGCGGAAATTCAAAATCGGCGTTGCTGTTCCACCTTCCAATGATGTAGATGTCTATTCACAGGATCTTGGCCTTATCGCGATCGTGGAGAATGGCAAGCTGCAGGGCTTCAACATAACGGTTGGCGGAGGCATGGGCATGACCCACGGAGATACCCATACTTATCCGCAGGTAGGGCAGTTGATTGGCTTTTGCCGACCGGAGCAGGTTGTGGACCTGGCGGAGAAGACGGTAACGATTCAACGCGATTATGGTGATCGTGCGGTGCGCAAGCATGCCCGCTTCAAATACACGATCGATGATCGCGGTATCGATTGGTTCATCGAAGAATTGACAAAGCGGCTCGGCTGGAGTCTGGAGGATGCGCGCCCGTACCATTTTGAGCATAACGGCGACCGTTATGGCTGGGTGAAGGGCAGCGACGGCAAATGGCATTATACATTATTTATTCAGAATGGACGTATTAAGGATGAGGAAGGCTACTTGCTTAAAACCGGTCTTAAGGAGATTGCCAAAATCCATCAGGGGGATTTCCGCTTGACCGCGAACCAGAACCTGGTGATTGGCAGGGTGTCCAGTCATAAGAAGAAAAAGATTAACGAGCTCATCCAGCAGCACGGATTATCCGATGGGGCTAACTACACAGCCTTGCGCAGAAATTCGATGGCTTGCGTCGCTTTTCCGACCTGCGGTCTGGCGATGGCTGAATCAGAGCGTTACCTGCCTTCCTTGCTGGATAAGATCGAGCCGATGCTGCAGGAGGTGGGGCTGGTGGAGGAGGACATCGTCATCCGCATGACCGGATGCCCGAACGGCTGCGCCAGACCGGCATTAGCCGAGATTGCCTTCATCGGCAAAGCGCCTGGCAAATACAATATGTATTTGGGCGGCGGCTTCGCCGGTGACCGCTTAAGCAAGCTGTTCAAGGAAAATATCGGCGAAGCGGAAATTTTGGATTCACTTTCGCCGATCCTCAAGCACTTTGCAGCAGATAGACGGACAGGGGAGCACTTTGGCGATTTCGTCATCCGCAGCGGCTACGTCAAGGAAGTTCGCTCCGGCCTTGATTTTCATGCATAAATGATTACAAGTAAGGCAGCAGCTCCGGCTTCAAGCGGGGCTGCTGTTCTTCGTACAGGGAAGATATGTCCCATGACGATCTGATGGATGGATTCAGGCTGACGGAGTATAGACCATCCGAAAATGTGATTGATCTGACTTGTCAAGAGAAAAAAAGTAGGTTATATTACATATAATTAGATAATCTAACTATATGGGCAAGGAGGTGTGCATGATGAATAGAAAGCCGGCCAAAGAATACACAACAGAGCAGCATTTGCCTAAACTGGGAATAGATCCGTATTTGAAGCTTATGGAGCATACTGCCTCATCCGAGACGGATCAGAACGCGGCTCATTTGGGATTGGTCATGCTGTGGCTGGGGGATAACGTACTCGACCTAGTGGATGAAGACTTATCTGCTTTTGATATCACCGAGAGCAAGCTCGATCTGTTAATGTTATTATCGCTTCACGCGGATAAAGAGTTGGTTACACCATCATCAATTGCGGCTCGGCTCGGCATACGCCGCTCCTCAGTGACGTCATTGCTGATCTGGCTGGAGCAGAGGAATTGGATTATCCGCGAGCCCTATGCCAAGGACGGCCGCATGACCCATGTCCGCATCAGCCCGGAAGGCAGATCGCTGCTGCAGCGAGTATTGCCTAACTTCTGGTCGACCTGCGCATCTATGGTAGAGGAATTAACTAAAGAAGAGCAGGAGGTGTTGAGAAGCGTCCTGGCCAAGTTAAATAAAAACATCGAAAATCGGCTGGGGGCAGGAAGATAATTTTTTTGAACATATAGTTAGATAATCTAATTACATGAAATACGATCCAGTTAATCTTAATCAACTATTTACGCTTATATTGAAATGAAAGTACGTGATCAAACATGAGACGAACACAAGGTTCCATGCATCAACAGAAAGCGCGTACACCTCATTGGGTTACGCTGCGCATGATGGTGAAGGAGATGTTCATGCACACCAGGTCACAATGGAGCCTGCTGATGCTTGGCGCTATTTCTGTTATTGCCATCTCCGTGCTAGAATTTATGATTCCACAGCTAACCAAGAACATTATTGATCAGATTATACCTGCTAAGAGGTATAACGCATTGTTGGAAACGGGAGGGCTTATTGTGTTGGCAGGCTTGCTGCTGGGGGCGTTTAATTTCGGCAGCAGTTACGTGATGACGCTTGTTAGTCAGAGAGCTATCCTCCAATTGCGGAACAAGCTGTATAAGCACACCCTAAGTTTGGATTTGACGTTTTTCGACCGCAATCGTACAGGCGACTTAATGGCAAGGTTAACGGGGGATGTCAATCAACTGCAAGAGCTGGTTTCCGCTGACAGTCTTTCTATCCTCGCAGACATGATTACTTTTATTGCGATTGTCGGCTACTTGTTTTATACCGATTGGAAGCTGGCGCTGCTGACTTTAATTACTTTGCCTTTTCTATTCATTACATCGCGATTTTTCAGTCTGCGCATTAAAAGAGCCTATCGAACAGTCCGGCAAATATCTGCGGAATTAAATAACTCACTTCAAGATACATTGTCAGGCATTCGTATGGTCAAGTCATTTGCAAGTGAGGATAAGGAAGCCATGGAGTTCGCAAAATGGAGTGAGCAGCACCGGGCAGCCATCGTAGCGGCGTCTCGCTTATCAGCCATCTTCGCGCCTATAATCAACTGGTTTAACCTTATAGGCATGACCGTAGTACTCCTGTTTGGAGCATGGCAGATCATGCACAACCGTATGACTGTAGGTGAGATTGTCGCTTACTTGGCCTACTTGCGCCTGCTGCAAGCGCCCATCCGTTCCTTCAGCCGATTAATAACCAAGCTACAGCAATCTGCAGCCGCCTTCGAGCGGATTCAAGAAGTGCTGGAGGTTGTCCCAAGGGTTTGCGATAAGGAAGATGCGATAGTACTCCCTCCTGTTCAGGGGGATATTGTGTTCGATGATGTAGGGTTTGCTTATGAGGAGGGAAGACCGATTCTGCAGAACTTCCACTTGCGGCTGCGGCGTAATCAGACGACTGCGCTGGTTGGCTCATCAGGCTCAGGCAAATCAACGATTGCTTCTCTGATTGCCCGTCTGTACGACGTTCAACGAGGCGATATCTATATTGACGGATATTCGTTAACGGATGTGACGATGAAATCACTGCGTCAGCAAATGGGGATTGTGTCGCAGGAAGTCATTCTATTGAACGGAACAATTCGTGAAAATATTGCATACGGCAAGCCGGAAGCAACAGCCGAGGAAATTCAGGCGGCGGCAGTCGCTGCGAACGCGCATGAATTTATTGCTGAATTTCCTCAAGGGTATGAGACGCCCGTTGGGGAAAGAGGGGTCAAGCTCTCAGGCGGGCAAAAGCAAAGGCTGTCCATGGCCAGAGCCTTCTTGACCAATCCACGTATCCTTATTCTGGACGAAGCTACGGCGTCCCTTGATACGGAGTCGGAACAGCATATCCAGCGTGCGTTATCC
Organism: Paenibacillus sp. 79R4; assembly: GCF_013393165.1. Taxonomy (NCBI): domain Bacteria; kingdom Bacillati; phylum Bacillota; class Bacilli; order Caryophanales; family Paenibacillaceae; genus Paenibacillus; species Paenibacillus sp. 79R4. Next base: position 26,258 of record NZ_QJOT01000016.1, read on the forward strand.
TTGCTTCTGCCAGGGCGGACCTGTCTGGTGATTGCCCATCGGCTTTCGACAATTCAAAGCGCAGATCAGATCGTTGTCCTGGAGCACGGACAGATCATAGAGCTGGGGAATCATGAGACACTGCTGCGGCAAAAGGGAAGATACAAGGCGCTGTATGAGATGCAATTTCCGGCAAAATCTGTCTATGAACTATATTAAATTAGAGGTGTGCAATGATTAAACAAACTAATAGAGCAAGAAACTATTCACTCATGACCGTCATTCTATGCTGGTCCGGACTCGTAGTCATGTCCAGCTTATATGTCACCATTCCGCTTATTTCCGTGTTCGCGCAGCTTTTCAGTATTTCCGAGACACAGGCAGCTGCTGCGGGAAGCACCTTTTCAATTGGCTTTGCCCTCGGGTGCTTAATCTATGGCGCTCTATCGGATAAATACGGGCGGAAACCCGTTATTTTCGCAGGACTGCTTTTTCTGGCGATGATCTCTTTCATACTTGGATTTGTTCATCAATTTACCTGGGTCTTGGTTCTAAGGGGACTGCAAGGTGCTGCGGCTGCAACCTTCTCCCCGGTTTCACTTGCCTATGCGGTGGAAATGTATCCGGCGGAAAAACGGGTTACAACAATCGGGTTTATAAGTACGGGATTTCTGGCAGCAGGGATCGTGGGGCAAGTAATCAGCAGTGTAATCAGTGAGCAATACGGATGGAATGCTGTGTTTTATACCCTGGCAATAGTGTACGCATTAACCGCGGCCGTGGTGTTCTTCTTGCTTCCAAAAGGAGGCATCCAGCAAGCCCATGCTAATATCTGGGAACCTATGAAGCAAATCGGCAAAGTATTTGTCCGGAAGCAGTTGCTGCTATGCTATTTGGTAGCGTTTGTACTGCTTATGTCATTTGTAAGCATGTATACGGTGCTCGGCAATTATTTGAGCCAAGTTCCCTTTGAACTGAGCAAGCAAGAGATCCTCTATGTGCGAATGATTGGCATATTGGGCATGCTCGTGTCTCCCTTCGCAGGCAGAATATCCAAGCGGCTGGGTGTGCGTGTTACGCTGCGGGCCGGGTTGTTGCTGGCAATCATCGGCTTGGCTTCTATGGGAATGATCTCTCATCTGCCGCTGCTGGTTATCATGAGTATCATCTTTGTATCAGGCATCGCCATTGCCGTGCCTTCCCTGGTTTCGCTTGTAGGCCAATTGGGAGGGAAGATGCGCGGAATAGCAGTATCCGTCTATACGTTTATATTGTTTACTGGTACCAGCTTCGGTCCGGTGATTTCACTCTATTCCATGAAGAGCGGCAACTACCTGATTACATTTATTCTGCTAGCTTGCATCCTGTGCGTCGGTTTATTGGCCGCTATGCTTATTAACCGGGAGGAGGCCGATGAAGTGAAACAGGCGGTTGTCCCCGTAGATTTAGATTTGTAATTATCATAAAGAATTCAACTAGGTAATATCTGCAAACCGGGAAATCTCCAGCTTGATCTGGGATGACCCGGTTTTTTTGGAAAAATCTTAATTTTACAAACATGACTCCTTAAGATCACGCATTGTGAGATGATCCCGCTTACAACATAATGAAGCTAGAGATTAAATATTGGCTAAGGGGGATTTACGGGATGAAGTTCAAGCCACTGATGATTGCACTGCTTGCCAGCGCACTGACTTTGGGACTGGCTGCTTGCGGCAGCGGCAATAATGGAAGCGCTAGCAGCAACAATGGCGGGAAGAATGAGGGCAGCACGAACAGTCAGACGAACGCCGGCAACAAAGAAGACACGAGCAAGAAAGAGGTCAAGATTACTTTCCAGAACATTTATCCGGATCCGACCGATCCGAAGTACAAAATGCTTCGCACGGTTGTTGCCAATTATGAAGCCGAGCATCCAAATGTCAAAATTGAGCTGGATTCGCTGAATACCGACCAGCAGAAGGTCAAGCTGAAAACTCAGGCGGCTTCCAAGGAAGTGCCGGACATTACGATCGTTAACCCGGCTGCGCAGATGAAGCCATTTGTGGATGCAGGCCTGTTTGCACCGCTCAACGAGATGGTAGAGAAAAATGGACTGAAGGGAACCTTCCAAGAAGGCATTCTGGATTATTACACCTTCGACAACAATCTCTATGCGCTTCCGGACGGCAACAATATCGCCATTGTCTATTACAACAAGAAGATGTTCGAAGAAGGCGGGGTCAAGGTTCCTACCACCTTCGAGGAAATGGTTGATGTGGTGAAGCAGCTTAAGGCGAAGGGCATTCAGCCGATGGCGATCGGCGAGAAGGATTCCTGGACCGGTTCCTTCCTGTTTATGAATATTCTGCTCCGTACGAATGGCGGCCCCGGCTTCCTCCAGGATGTGATCGATGGCAAGAAGACTTTTGAAGATCCGGCGTTCACCGAAGCGGTTAATGCCTTTGAAGATCTGGTGCAGGCTGGAGCCTTCCAGGAAGGAGCAACGTCCTTCGACTATAACGCAGGCGAGAACTTGTTCAAGACAGGCAAAGCCGCGATGTATTTTATGGGCAGCTGGGCTACGGGCGGTATTGAGGAATCGACAGCTAACGAGAATCAAAATGTCGGTGTGTTCAAGTTCCCGACCGTTAACGGCAAGGGAAATCCGGATGAATTCATGCTTGCTCCGGGCAGCGCGTTCGCCGTCTCCAAGGACAGCAAGCATTTGGAGGAGACCCTCGACTTCCTGAACTACTTCCTGGTCAACTATCCGAAGGAAATGTTCAATCTGAAAGGCGCGATCGGTCTGGCGCAGACGGTGGACGGTGATTTCAAAGCGGCCGGATATTCCGATATGGCGATGGAAGTTCTGAAACTGTTCAAGGATGTTAAAGGGGGAGACCTCGCCTTCGATAATACGATGAACCCGGGTACGGCACAGGCTCATCTAAGCAGCATTCAGAATCTGTTCGTATCCAAGACAGATGCGGGCGTAGTTGCAAAAGAGCATCAGACGGCCTACGAAGAGAATAAAGAATAACAGACGCTGAGGAAGGAGACCGGAAGAAAGCTGGAAATCCCAAGCTCTCTTCGGTCTCCTTGCTTCTCCTTGCTCTACATTAACGTCTAGATAGGAGGGAACATCATGAATGTGCTTAAGGTGTCCGGATGGAAGATCGCTGCGTTTGTGCTGCCTTGTCTATTCATATACAGCTTGCTGGTATTCGTGCCGATTCTTGTCTCCTTCTACAGCGGCCTGCTGGATTGGAACGGGATCGGCGCGGCTAAGTTTATCGGTCTTAAAAATTTCGAGAAAATGCTGACAAACGATCCTATATTCTGGCCCGCTGTTGGAAGAACCATGCTGCTTGCCGGAGTATCCATGTGCGTGCAGCTGCCTCTGGCTTTATGTATAGCGATATTAATCAGCCGCTATGTCAGGAAGCCCAACTTTCTCGTCTCCAGCTACTTTCTGCCCGTCATTCTATCCGTTGTCGTGATTGGACAACTGTGGAAGACTATTTACAATCCGGCTTCGATGGGCGGAATGATTAATCAGATTCTGGAGTCATTAGGGCTTAACAGTTGGACGCACTCCTGGTTGACCGAGCCGAAGATAGCGGTCTATTCCGTGATCGTCGTCGCTTTATGGCAGTATCTTGGCTATCATATTCTGATTCAATTTACCGGCATTCAGAATATTCCTTCCGATATTTACGAAGCGGCCAAGATCGATGGCGCCAGCGGACTGAAGGCAGATCGTTACATTACGCTGCCGCTGATCGTGCCGATTTTCAAAATTTCGGTGGTGCTATCGTTTATCGGTTCGCTGCAATCTTTTGACTTGATTATGGTGATGACCGGCGGAGGTCCGGCACATGCGACAGAGGTCGTGGCCAGCCTGATGTACAATATGTCGTTCTTATCCATGAAGTACGGATACGGCAGTGCGATCGCTTCTTTCCTGGTCATTCTATGTCTGGCAGCAACGATTATTATCAACGGTTTGTTCAGCAAGCTGGACAAACGGTATTCATAGAAGAGAGGGGGAGATAAGATGAGTCACACGGCACCTGTCCTGCGGAAACCTACTGTGCGGAATTATAGACATAGACGCTTCTCAATAACCACTTCCATCGTCTATGTGATCTTCGCGATCCTGATCGTTACTCAGCTCTATCCTTTGCTGTGGCTGCTGATCTATTCCTTGAAGACGAACGAGGAGATTCTCTCCGGAAGCTTCTTCGCCTTGCCAGCCAGTCTGCAATGGCAGAATTACAGCGATGCGCTCGGAGGCGGGCAGTATTTCCGCTATTTGCTGAATAGTCTATTTGTTACTTCTGTAACGATGCTCTGTGTTATTGTACTGGCTTCGCTGACTGGATTCGCCATCGCCAGATTCCGTTGGAAATTTGCGAATGTGGTATTGATGGTGTTCCTCGTTGGGATGATGATCCCGATGCAGGGCACCTTGCTTCCGCTGATGATCATTTTCAAGCATCTGGGGATTTTGAATACGCATCTGTCGCTCATTTTGCCTTATATGGCTTTTCAGACGCCAATTGCCGTATTTATCATTAGCGGCTTCATGCGCTCGATTCCGCACGAGATCGAAGAATCAGCCATTGTAGACGGATCGGGCGTCTTCCGGATTTATTGGAATATCGCACTGCCGATATCGGTTCCGCCGATGATGACTGTCTGCATACTGACTTTCATTAATATTTGGAATGAATACATCCTGGCTGCCACCTTCGTTACAGCCGAGCGGTTAAAAACATTACCTTTTGGCGTATACAGCTTCGTCAGCCAATATTCGGTCAATTATGGGGGAATTGGGGCCTTCCTCGTGCTCGGAGCACTGCCTGTCATCCTGATCTACTTCCTGCTCGCAGAGAAGATTACGAAGGGGATGGTCGCCGGGGCCGTCAAAGGGTAAAATAGGTTTACTATGAGAAGCTTCCGTTCAATTCATACCCGTCTGTTTCTACTATTATTAGTAGGTATGCTAGCTTTAGTATTAATAACGACTTATTTATACTATCAACGGGCGACCGAGCAAATACGAACCAAGGTGAGTGACATTGCGGAGAAGAACATGTCTCAGACCGCGGGGTTATTTGATTTGCTGTTAAAAAGCTATGACAGCGTTACTAAATCGCTGAACAGCAATACCGAGTTGATTCGTCTCCTGCAGGATCGCGGCAATAAAGATAATCCGGTGGTGCAAGTTAATAATGATCAACGGATTACCGATACATTAGGGGCAATCTTTTATTCGCGTGATGATATCGTAGGGATTCATATTGTTACCTATTCCGGCCGGGTATACAGCTATGAACGTTCTATGGGCGGAATGGTTCGCGAATATGCGGAGACGGCCTGGTTCCGGATGCTGCGTCAGTCTTCCGGGGAGATGAAATGGCTGGGGGTGTACCCTCAGTCGCTGATGAGCGGGGGATTCGACAAGCCGGTCTTCGCTTTTGGCCGTCAGCTGTTCGAGCTGACCGAGCTTAAGAAGATCGGCGTCGTGCTGATCGAGACGGATGCTTCCGCGATCATCTCCGCGTTATCCAATGCCAGTCTGGGAGCAGGCAGCATTGTGGCGATCCGCGATGAACATGGAATGGAGATCATCAGCACCGCTCAGGGTGGGGAGGAGACGGGCATTCCGCAGAACTGGCCTTCTACAGCGCGTATCGACGGCATCCGAAACCAGGAAATGAACGGCTCCTTGCTTACGGCCGCGCCGATTCAAAAACCGGAATGGACGTTAATTAGTCAGACCCCGATGTCGGATATGCAGCTTGAATTGAGGAAGACCAGACAGTATCTAATGTCTGTCGTTATTGGCGTCATTATCGCCGCTACATTTCTGGCCGGCTTCATCCCGCGGACCTTCTCCCTGCCATTTAAGCGACTGATCCGTCAAATGAAGCAGGTAGAGATGGGGAACTTCCGCGGGGAAGTGAAGGCCGGTTCCTATGAAGAGATTAATGTGCTTGTCGCTTCCTTCAACCGGATGGTCGGACGAATCGATGACCTGATCGAGCGGATTAAGCTGGCATCGATCAGCGAGAAGAGCGCCCAGCTTCAAGCGCTTCAGACCCAGGTGAACCCGCATTTCCTGTTTAATACGCTTGATATGATCTATTGGATGCTGGATGAACGGGAAAATGACCGTCTGGGCCGGGTTATCCTGGCCTTGTCCCGCATGTTCCGCTATAACAGCGAATGGGAGGAAGGTGGCAGTTCCCCGCTGGGCAATGAGCTGGAGCAAATGCGCAATTACTTGACGATTATCGAGACTCGTCTCGGTGAGAGATTGCATGTAAATATTTCGGTTCCACCGCAGCATCTGGATTCCAAAATTCCAAAAATGACGCTGCAGCCGATTATCGAGAACGCTGTAAAATACGGCCTTGAACCGCTGGCCCAATCGGGCACGCTGCATGTCTATAGTGAGGAATGTGAAGACCGCCTGCTGTTGATCGTAGAGGATGATGGGGTGGGCATGGACACGGCTACCCTGGAGCGCCTCTCGGATATATTGCTTCCCGGCCGCCACGGAGCCGAGCACGAGCTGGAACCGCAGATGAAGATCGAGCAAGTGGAGGGATTGGCTGTAAGCCGCCGCGGTATAGGGCTTTTTAATGTTGATCAAAGATTAAGGCTGATGTTCGGCGAGCCCTATGGTCTCATTCTACATAGCGAAGCGGGGCAAGGAACCAAAGTTATTGTTGTAATGCCAAGATCCGATACGAGAGGAGCAGAGGTATGAACATTTTGGTTGTTGATGATGAGAGCATCATCCGCGAAGGGATTCAACGTACGTTAGCTCATCATTTTCCTGAATATTCCGTTCATTTGGCTGCGAAAGCGGATGAAGCGGCCTGGCTGCTCAGAACCGAGTCTATCGACCTGGTCTTAACGGATGTACGAATGCCTGGCATGACAGGGCTTGAACTGATGGAGCTGTCTCGCAGCAGACACCCTCATGTCAAATGGGTGGTCATCTCGGCTTATTCCGAATTTGCCTATGCCCGCGAAGCGGTGCGCCTTGGCGCCCGGGATTACCTGCTTAAGCCAATCGGCAAAGAAGCGTTAATCGATATGGTGGAGCAGCTTAGCGAGGAAATTGAGCAAAGCACGCTGCGCTCCAAGGAGACGCATTTGTTGCGGCAGAATGTGCGCCTGCTTCGGGAGGGCGCACTAACCAGGCTGATTACCGGATTGGACCTTGGCGGTATCGATTTGAACGCGTTGCTGGAGGAGCCGCCTTATTTCTATGTGGTGATGGTACAAATCGAACAGAAGCGATCCGGACATCTGGAGCATTTTATTGTGGAAAATGTGTTGACGGAGTTGATCGACAATATTGGCTATGGTGTCGTAGCCAGCGCTTCGCTCTGTCATCTCGTAGGCCTGGTAACACCGGATTTGCCACACCAGCTGCCTGTGCTGCTTGATGAACTGAGGACCCAGCTGAAGCACTGCTTGAAGGTGCCATTCCGGATCATCGCCTCGGAGGAGCTGGACAATTTCTCCCTCATTCCGAGCCAGGTTGAGCTTCTGAAGAAAGCGGCAATCGATCAATTCAACGAGCCCGAGCATGATAATAATCATAACAATGAAGCCATTGAACTGGCGCTAAAATATATCCGAGCTCACTATCAGGAGGAGCTTACGCTTGAGAAAGTATCTTCCGTCGTCTTTCTAAATCCGGTTTATTTTAGCCAGTTGTTTAAACAGAAGGTGGGACAAGGGTTTAAGGACTATATTATCCATCTGCGAATGGAGGAAGCGCGGCGCTTGCTGAGCCAACCGGGCCTGAAAATTTCCGAGGTCGCGGAGAAGGTGGGCTATCAGGATATGAGGCATTTCTCCCAGGTGTTCCGTCGCAAATATAACATGACTCCAAGCGACTATCGCCAGCTGGGCGATTCCGGGAAGGGAGAGGGGCACCGCCTTTCCTGGAGCTAATGATGGAGCCGGTCGGCGTAGCCCATCCTAGATAACCATATGTACGAATTAGCGCAAAAAACCGGAGCAGCCCTGATTTCAAAATGGGGCTGCTCCGGTTTTAACTTTTCCTGAGCTATGATATTCTACTTAGAATATCCGCAACCTGCTGCTCAAGATCAGGCATAGGGCAATGATACATCGGACCGATAATCGGCTCCATCAGGATGGGGAAGAGCAAAGCGCCAAAAATCTGCACGCTCGTCAGTATCAGCTTGTCCGGGTCCAGCTCATTTGTCATTTCTTTCAGGACAGCGGTTACTTTTGGAAATCCCATTGTCTTCACATAATGAGCGAACTCAAATTGGGAGTCAAACGGGAAGCTGCTATGCCTTACAATTTGCCTCAGAAGCTCCGGATATTTCTGAAAGGTTCTGGCGTATTCGGTCAGGAAGATCTCCATGCGCCTCTTGGCGGGCAGTTCCACTTGATCCAGAATGGAGAAGCAGCCCTTATATGAGTTGAGGATCGTCTTGATCGTCTCGTTTAACAGCTTATCCTTGGAGCCGAAATAGTAATTCACCATCGCAATATTTACGTTTGCCAGTGCCGCGATTTTCCTTGTCGTTACGGATTCAAAGCCGGTCTGCATAATATAATCATGAGTGACCTTTAAAATATGCTCTTTCGCTGATAATTCATGTTCTTTAGATGACTGCTTCATAGGCTCACCCCGGCTCTTTCAATATTTTTGAATGCAGTGGCCAGCATCAGCTTCAGACGGTTGATCTGATTGACCTCCGTTTCGCTGGCATCATAGTCAATCGCTGTAATGTTAGCTGCTGGATACAACTCCTTAAGGCCCTTAAGCATTCCACGTCCTGTAACATGATTCGGCAGACAGGCGAACGGCTGAATGCAGGCGATATTCGTTACTCCGCTCTCAATCAGCTCCATCATCTCCGCGGTCAGGAACCAGCCTTCCCCGGCTTGATTGCCGACAGACAGCAGCCGGCTCGCCTTATCGGCCAGCTCGAAGATCGTCAGCGGCGCGGTAAAGCGCTCGCTTACCAGCAGTGCATCCTTGAGCGGCTTGCGGAACTGCTCCAGGAAATAAATCGCGCTGCGTCCGCCTGCGATTCCCAGCTTGCTCTTGCCGAGATGCTGGCCTTTGTACATCGGCCCGTAGCTGCAGTAGAGGAAGAAGTCGAGAATGTCGGGGATCGCCGCTTCTGCGCCTTCCTGTTCAATCAGCTCCACAATATGGTTATTAGCTCCGGGATGGAATTTGACGAGGATCTCGCCAACGACACCGATTCGCGGCTTACGCTGATTTGCAATCGGCAACGTGTCGAAGTCCTGCACAATCCGGGCGAGGTTGCTCCTGTAAATTCGGAAGCTGAAATGATATAGCGAAGCACGGCAAGTGTCCATCCATTTACGGAACAGGTCATCGGTGCTGCCCGCTTGAAGCTCGTAGGGGCGGATCCGGTTTCTGACCCGCATCAGGGCATCGCCATACACGGTAGCCGCAATCAGCTTCTTGATCAGGCCTAGCGAGAATTCAAAGCCGGGATGCTTCTCCAGGCCGACCGCATTCAGCGAGATGACCGGAATCTGTTCCAGGCCGGCATCCTTAAGCGCTTTGCGCAGCAGCGCGATATAATTTGTAGCGCGGCAAGCTCCGCCTGTCTGAGACATAATAACTGCCGTGCGATGGACGTCATATTTGCCGCTTCTCAGGGCATGAACGAGCTGGCCGATGGTCAGGATCGCCGGGTAGCAGGCATCATTATTCACGAAGCGCAGTCCTTCATCGATCGTATCCGGCGTCACTTCCGGGATCAGCTCAGCCCGATAGCCTTCACTGTTCAGCACCGCCTCATATAATTCAAAATGAATCGGCGACATTTGCGGGATCAGAATCGTATAATTCTGCTTCATTTCCTCCGTGAACAGGACTGTACCGCCGGATAGCGTCTCTGTCCGATCCGCTCTCACAGTCTTATGCTCACGCTCTTTCATCGCGGCCAGCAGCGACCGGATTCGAATGCGGGCGGCTCCAAGATTGTTAATCTCATCGATCTTGATCATCGTATACATCTTCCGGTTGCTTTCCAGTATCTCCTGAACCATGTCGGCCGTCACCGCATCAAGACCGCAGCCAAAGGAATTCAACTGTACGAGCTCGACCTCCTCGCGCTTGGCAACTACCCTGGCCGCGCGATAGAGACGGGAATGATAGGTCCATTGATTGACAACACGCAGATCATTGGCCGGCTCGGCAAGATGGGCGATAGAATCCTCGGTTAATACCGCCAACCCGTACGTATTGATTAACTCGGGAATCCCGTGGTGAATTTCCGGATCAACATGATAGGGTCTGCCGGCGAGCACAATCCCCTTTGTTCCGCTCTCCTCCAGGAAACGCAGCGTTTCCTCACCCTTGCGGCGAATATCCCGCCTGACGGCATCTGCTTCTGCAAGGGCGGCATCCACGGCTTCATTTATTTCCTTACGCGGGATCTGTGTAAAAGTATTTGCCAGCTCTTGCTTGAGTGATTTCGGGTTATCCAAAGTCAGGAAGGCCTGAACATACGGAATGCCCGCCTCCTTGAGTCGATCCATGTTAACGCGGATTACTTCAGGATAGGAGGTGACCACCGGACAATTGAAATGATTCCTCGCTTCTTCATCTTCTTTATGTTCATAGACGACCGAAGGGTAGAAGATGAAATCGACCTTCTGGTCGATCAGGCTGTCCACATGGCCATGAGTTAATTTGGCCGGGTAGCAGACGGACTCGGAAGGGATCGATTCCATGCCCCGCTCATACAATTTCTTGCTGGAACGAGGCGAGAGGATCACACAGTAACCAAGCTTTTTGAAGAAGGTGTGCCAGAATGGATAATTCTCATACATATTGAGAACTCTTGGAATTCCGACCGTGCCGCGCATTGCTTCTTCAACAGGCAGTGATTCATAGCCGAAGATCCGGTCATATTTATATTCATAAAGATTGGGCAGATTGCTTTTCTCTTTGCGCATGCCGGCGCCGCGTTCACAGCGATTGCCGGTGATGAAGAAGCGCTTGTCCTGGAAGCGATTGATCGTCAGGGAGCAGTTATTGCCGCATAGACCGCAGCGGCTATGGGATACCGAGCAGGTGAATTCCCCAAGCTCGGATAGCGACAACAGGCCGCTTGATCCGTCCTTGTATTGCTCCTTGGCGATCAAGGCGCAGCCATAGGCACCCATCATCCCGGCGATATCCGGCCGAACAACCTGCTTGCCTATCAGCAGCTCGAAGGCCCTTAACACCGCTTCATTGTAAAATGTCCCGCCTTGAACGATGATGTTCTCGCCAAGCTCCTCGGTATTGCGCAGCTTCAGCACTTTCTGGATCGCATTTTTGATGACGGAATAGGAGAGCCCCGCGGACAGATTGGCCAAGGAGACGCCTTCTTTCTGTACCTGCTTCACCTTGGAGTTCATAAAGACAGTGCAGCGCGAGCCGAGGCCAACCGGCTCATCGGCAAGCAGCGCCGCTTCCGCGAACTGCTTGATCGGCACGTTAAGCGAACCGGAGAAGCTCTCCAGGAAGGAGCCGCATCCGGCGGAGCAGGCTTCATTCAGCATCAGTCCATCGATCGCTCCGTTTTTGATCTTGATGCATTTCATGTCCTTGCCGCCGATATCGAGGTTAAAATCCACGTTCGGAGAGAAGCGGGCCGCCGTTTTGTAGTGGGCCACCGTCTCGATTTCGCCGATATCGATCTGGAATGCGGCTTTGATCAATCCCTCGCCATAGCCCGTTACCGCGGCATTTGCGATGTAGACATCGCTTGAAAGCTCGCGATACATTGCCTGCAGACCGCTGCGTACCGATTCCAGCGGATTCCCGTGATTGCTGTCGTAGAACGTATCGAGCAGCTCATCATCCGTTCCGGTCAGCACGATCTTGGTAGTCGTGGAACCCGCATCGATTCCGAGGAAGAGGGGGCCGCCATAACTTATCAGCTCCCCCTTGGGGACCGAGGCTTGGGCATGGCGCTCACGGAACTGCTGCAGTTCCCATTCATCCTGGAACAGGCGGGGAAGGGGGGCGGTGCTGCGGCTTCTGCCCATCATCGTAAAGCTCTCGAAGCGCGAGCATAGATCGCTGATCGCAATCGGCTCATTGCCGCGGCTCTTGATGGCTGCGCCGAGTGCTACGAAATAGAGACTGTTCGCGGGGAAGATGACCGATTTGTCAGCGATCTTCAGCGTCTCGGCGAAGCGCTGGCGCAGCTCGGATAAATAGGTCAGCGGGCCGCCGAGAAAAGCGATGTTGCCGCGAATCGGACGCCCGCAGGCCAGCCCGCTGATCGTCTGTGTAACGACGCTCTGGAATACGGAGGCGGCGATATCCTCTTTGCGGGCGCCTTCATTGAGCAGTGGCTGCACATCGGTCTTGGCGAACACGCCGCAGCGGGAAGCGATCGGATAGATCGTCTTGCAGCCTTTGGCCAGCTCGTTCATTCCCTCCGCATCGGTCTTTAGCAAAGCGGCGATTTGATCAATGAAAGCGCCAGTGCCTCCGGCGCAGGCGGAATTCATTCGCTGCTCCAGCCCGCCGGTGAAATAAATGATTTTGGCGTCTTCGCCGCCCAGCTCAATGACAACATCGGTGGCGGGTATGTATTGCTCGACGGCCTCTGTGCAGGCGATAACCTCCTGAACGAAGGGCAGTCCCACATGCTCTGCCAAGGATAGTCCTGCAGAGCCGGCTATGTTCATCGATACGGCAGCGTCCGGAAATTCAGCCTTTACATCATTTAGCATTTGCAAGGTCGTACCTTTCACATCCGCATAATGTCTGCCGTATCTCTGATGTATGATCTCGCCATTTGCTGTAATGGCAACCAGTTTAGTTGTAGTTGAACCAATATCCAGTCCAATGTGAAGTAGCATACAAAGGGTCTCCTTCAAACTGTGATTTAAACATTGTTTAACGCGAATATAGCACTGGGACTTTAAAGAGGTCTGTAATAAAAGGCACAATTTTTTTAAATTAATTAATTTAAGGTGCTGTAGTTTTGTAAGCAAATGCTTTATAATGTAATTGTCATAGTTACAGCTATGGTTCGCATGTATGGACTACGGTGTCTCGGCTTAAGGTCGGGAATAAAATAAGGAGGATTCTAGATGAAAGTTGAAGTATGGTCAGATATTGCTTGTCCCTTTTGCTATATAGGAAAACGGAAGTTTGAACAAGCGTTGGAGCAGTTCCCTCATAAAGATCAGGTGGAGCTCGTCTTCAAGAGCTTCCAGCTCGATCCGAATGCGCCGAAGCAATATGACGAATCGATGGACGAGATGCTTGCACATAAATATGGGGTTTCCGTTGAACAAGCCAGAGGGATGAATGAGCAGGTATCTGCGCAGGCGCGTGAAGTCGGATTGGATTATCACCTGGATACGGCGGTGATGACGAACACGCTTGATGCCCATCGCGTTAGTCATTATGCGGATACGAAGGGCAAGAGCAAGGAAATGATGGAGCGCCTTCTGGCTGCCTATTTCACCGAATCGAAGCATGTCGGGGATCATGACGTATTGGCTGGCCTGGCTGCCGAGGTTGGGCTGGATGGCGCTGAAGTGAAGCAAATGCTGGCTGGCGACGAATATGAAGAGCAGGTCATTGGCGATCAGCAGGAAGGGGCAAAACTGGGTGTTCAAGCCGTGCCGTTCTTCGTACTCAATCGCAAGTATGCGGTTCGCGGCGCACAGCCCGTGGAAGCCTTTCTGGGCGCGCTGAATCAGGTATGGGAAGAGGAGAATCCCAAAGCGAAGCTCGACCTCCTCGGTTCTGACGGTGCAGCTTGCACAGATGACTCTTGCTCATTGTAAGCCGCTGAAATAGGATAGCCTAATAGCAAAAAGCCAACCGATGATTAGCAGAGGCTGATCACCCGGTTGGCTTTTGTTTGTGCTTAAGTGTAATAAGGTTAAGTATGTTTCGGGTCCACTTCGCTACAAAATTGGCGATAGCAAGCGGGAGATTGATTCCTTCATGCGGACCCATCGCGGACGTTTCTCATAATCTTCCTCAGTCAGGAGGGTGGAGTCCTTGACGTCCTTCATGAATATCTCTTTCAGCTTCTCGGCGGTAGCTTCATGATATATAAATGCATTGACTTCAAAGTTCAAGCGGAAGCTGCGATAATCCATATTTGCGGTTCCGACCGAAGAAATCTCATTGTCCACGACGATCGTCTTCGCATGGATAAAGCCTTTTTTGTAGAGATAGACATTGACACCAAGCTTCATCATCTCCCCGATATGGGACAAGGTAGCCCAGTAAATAAACGGATGATCCGGCTTGTCCGGGATCATGATATTGACATCCACGCCGGATAGCGAGGCGATTCGCAGCGCATCAAAGACACTCGGGTCCGGAACAAAGTAAGGCGTCTGAATGTAGATGGAGTGCTTGGCGGACATGATCATTTTAATGTAACCGTTCTTGATATGCTCCAGTCTGGAATCGGGACCGCTGGTAACAATCTGCATACCTACCTGATCTTTGGTCTCTATGTCCGGGAACAGGCTAGGCTCGTATGTAATCTCGTTATGCTGCGAGGCTTGACTCCAGTCGAGAATGAAGCGAATTTGCATCGCATAGACCGCGCTGCCTTGAACCCGCAGATGAGTATCGCGCCAGTAGCCGAACTTCTTCTTTGTGCCGAGGTATTCATCCCCGACATTAAACCCGCCGACGTATCCGATCCTGCCGTCAATAATGACGAGCTTGCGGTGATTGCGATAGTTAATTCTCAGGTTGATGAGATGGAGCTTGGAAGGGAAGAAGGCTTCCGCCTCGCCGCCAGCTGCGAAAAACTCCTTGAAGAAGCCCTTGGTTAGCTGCCTGGAGCCAAGCTCATCATACAGCAGACGAACCTTGACGCCTTGTCTCGCTTTTTCCGTCAGCAGATCAAGAAATTCCTTGCCGAGACGATCCCGACGGAAAATATAATACTGAACATGCACCGATTCCTGCGCCTCTCTAATGTCCTGAAAGAGCCGGTCGAATTTTTCCCTGCCATCTGTAAAAATATCGATCTCATTATCTTCCGTCAGCAAGGCGTGATTTTCGTTCAAATGCATGTAAATGAGATCGTCATATTTGTTGGAAACCTCATTTTTGAACTGAAAACGGCTTGATTGGATGCTCCCCATCTGTGTGAGTAATGTTTGTTCATAGTGCAGCTTTTTGAAATCATCCCAATGAAAAAGTCGTATCTTGCGAAAATCCTGGGCAAATAGCAGGTACAGAACGAATCCGAGCACAGGGATGAAGGAGAGGACGAGGAGCCAGGCCCAGGTCGAGCCGATATCTTTCCTCTCCTTGAAGACAATGACTAGACCGAACAGAATGTTCAGTACAAAGATAATACCGGCGACGACAGTAATAAGGGAAGAAATGCTCATATTAGTTCCAATAAGTCCTCCTGCAACTAGTTTGTAATATTGTGATGATTATGCCACATCATTATACTTGAGCCTCTCTCCAAAAGACAACCTCCAAGAGGTTTTCTGAAGTTCGCCTCCGATCACGAAGAGCAATACCAATAGATGACTATAGTTATTTTGTCCATTGACTTCCCTTGGGGCTTTCCGATAAACTATGGGAAATTGTTGAAGGAGGCGATGTTGTATGAGTAACCGGATCATTGCTGTATATGTTGCTTATAAAAATACGTCTCCCGAACGGATATTTGTCCTCTGATCGAAGTCCCTTGCCCGGTTTGTAGTTAATTGCTTACAACGGTGGCAAGTTTTGAGTTCATCAGATAGGCATATGCTTGAGCATCCGTAGAGGGATTTCTGCGGATGCTCTTTTTGGTATGTGCTTATCTCGATTCAACATTACGGTGATTGGCAGTTGTGAAATGCTTCGGAAATGGCGTCAAGATGACCGGGGAAAGAGTCATTTCTCTACTGTCTATCGTAATGGATGGGTAACTATGTGCCCCGGAAAGCTGCAGCGCAGGGATATCCTTTACGCATCTCTTGATCTGTCGGGAGAAGACGAAAGGGAGAACATCATTTGGAAAATCATCAATTAGAAGCATTTGGATGGACTGCGGAATGGCAGCCTAAATGGCAGCATATTGCCGAGCAATACAGTGTAAAAGGCCAAATGGAGCCGGCGAGAATTGTAGCCGATCATGGCCAGAAGTATGAGATTCGAAGTGAGCGGGGGACGAGTTGGGCGACTTTATCCGGCAAAGCTCGCCTCAAAGCCACGGAGCTGAGAAGCTATCCCGGTGTCGGAGACTGGGTTGCGGTGAAGATAATGAATGAAGGCGATGATGCGATTATCCATGAGATCGTGGATCGTAAGAGCCTGATTGTCAGGCAAGCGGCGGGGTTTGAGACGAAGGAGCAGATTATCGCTGCTAATGTAGACACCCTGTTTATTGTCTGTGCGCTTAACCACGACTTTAATGTCCGCCGCCTGGAACGTTATTTAATCATGGCCTGGAACAGCGGGGTTAATCCGGTGATCGTGCTGAGCAAGTGCGATCTCTGTGAGGATATTCCTTCCTACATCGCCGAGACAGAACTGATTGCTCCCGGAGTGCCTATAATTAGCGTATCGGCTCATCTTGGCATCGGCAGGGAGCAGCTTGAGACTTACGTCTACCCGGGTACAACGATAGCTCTGGCCGGATCATCCGGAAGCGGCAAATCCACGATCATCAACTGGTTAACCGGAGCTGAGCTGCAAATTACGCAGGACGTTCGCGAAGACGATAGCCGCGGACGCCATACGACGACGCATCGCGAGCTGTTCCTGCTGCCGCAGGGCGGTGTGCTTATCGATACGCCAGGAATGCGGGAGCTATCGATCTGGGAGGATGATGGCGGCCTGGAGCGTACCTTCGAGGATATCGAGCGACTGAAGGAACAGTGCCAGTTCAGCGATTGCCAGCATAAGCACGAGAAGGGCTGTGCGGTACTGCAGGCGATAGACGAAGGCCAGCTTGACCGGAAGAGACTTGAGAACTACCATAAGATGCAGCGTGAGATTCAATTTCAGATGAGAAAAGAAAGGATCGCCGCGAAGAGAAACGCCGGACGTTCAAGCACAAGCTCTTCTAAATCGGGGAAAAGAAGCCGCCAGGAATGGCGTAAAGAGATCGAGGACTAACTCCTCGATTTCTTGTTTTTAGAGGGAGATATATGGGCAGGTTAGACCTACTCCTTCATATTTCTGCACAAAATTGACGGAAGAGCTGCAGGTTTCCTATAATTTGTAGTAGGAAGCTGCGGATTTGCCTGGGGACTTACTGATAGGAATCCGACATGACCTGGATCATTTGAAAGGCGGTTATTCTATTGAGAACGGCACCGAACGGCTTGGAGCGTCTGCTGAAATTGGACGGAGCTTATAATGTGCGTGATATTGGCGGATATGAGACAATGGCCGGTGAAATGGTACAGCGAGGACGTTTGTTCCGTGCAGATGGTCTGCACCAGCTCTCGCTGCGCGATCAGGAATTGATTCTCAAGCTGGGAGTAAGGACGATAATTGATCTGCGCTTCAGTGACGAGACGGCAGCGAAGAAGGATGTTTTTGCAGATCATCAAGGGGTCAATTATTATAACATCTCGTTGGTAAATCCAGCGACTACGAAGTTAAGAGATATTCGCAACCTGGGGGATATGTATAAAATACTGCTTGATACCTCCGGGCCGTTGATCGCGGAAGTATTCAGCCGCATTGCGGAGACGGAGGACGGGCTGCTGTTCCACTGCTCTGCTGGCAAGGACCGGACAGGAGTTATCGCTGCACTTCTGCTGGATCTGGCAGGGGTTTCTCGGGAGACCATTGTTAGCGATTATGCCGAGACGGAGACAAACCTGGCCCCCATTATCGATGAGATGGTGAAGGATCACCCGGCGGAAATGTCGCTGGAGGAGTACCGTGCCTTTATGGGCAGTGCACCCGAAAATATGGAGATTATGCTCGATCACCTCTATTCGGTTTATGGCGGTGCAGAGCAATATCTGACCACGAACGGTCTTTGTGCGGATGAGATCGAGACGATAAGACATAAGCTGTTGCAGGCCTAGGCAATGGAATGAACGATAAAATAAAAAAACAAACTTACCTTGATCTGAGCGGACGCTTCCTGCAAAAATGCGTTTTATGGTTGATTAATATCTGGAATCAGGAAATGGATGCGTATTGCAGAATATTAAAAAGAATAGGCCCTTTCTATGTTAAAACCTGCATATTTGCAGGTTTTTTTCTTAGCTGTTTGGGCCAACTGCCTGCTGCCTCTCCAGCAGTCTTCTCAGCTTATTTTCTGTATTTGATTCGGCGGCAGGGGTGTAAATGCTGCAGCGCAAATCGGCGTCCCCCTGTACCTGGAAGGAGGTGAGATGGAATAACATCTTGCCGGCTTTGGCGTGTCTGAATTCAAGCAGCACCTCCGGCGCCGTACTTACCTTGCTCTGCTGCCACAAGGCGTTGAACTCCGGCGCGGCCCGGTTCATTTCCGCAATAAACTGCTCGTACCATTCATCTTCTACATACTGGCCATAATAAGCGCGGAAGATCGCCAGAAAGCCGCTGACGAAGTCTTCCCAATTGACGGCGAGCCGCCGTAATTCCTTTCTCGTAAACAGGAGGGAGATCATATTTCTCTGTTCAAAGGGAATGCTGTCGAAATTGATGAATACCTGTGAAGCCGCTGCATTCCAGGCCACGATATTATAATGGCGATCCGTGATAATCGCCGGACAGTAGCGCAGCTCCTGAATAATCTTGATCAGAGCGGGGCTGATCTCTGCAAGCTCACCTTTGGAGCGGGCGGCAGGAGAGACAGGACCCATGGCCAGGGAAAACAGGTATTTCCGTTCGTCAACGGTTAGCTGCAGCGCTGTAGCAACACAATCCAGTACAGAGGCGGATACCTGAATATCTCTGCCTTGCTCCAGCCAGGTGTACCAGGTCGGACTTACTCCGGCCAGCTGCGCCACTTCCTCTCTCCGCAATCCAGGCGTACGCCGTCGCGAACCGTGCGCAAACCCGACGGATTCCGGCGAAATCTTGGCCCGGCCAGCCTTGAGAAATTCCGATAAGGCCTGGAGCCTTCCTTGATCTTTCATCAATCATTCCCCTTCCAGAAGTCGAACTCGTTAGACTAGTAGTCTTTATACTATGATAACACACAACTTGTAATAGCATAATAAAAGTGACAAGATGGATGGTGAGCAAGGTTCTTAACTGAGCTGGATGAGACAGAAAGGAAGTTTGAACGATGGAACGAGTAGTGATTACAGGAATGGGCGTTATATCGCCTGTCGGACATGAAGTGGACAGCTTCTGGAACAGTCTTGTACATGGTAAATCAGGAATATCATCGATTGATACATTTGATACTTCAGCACATAAAGCAAAAATTGCCGGGCTTGTAAAAGATTTCGACGCCGAAGCGGAGCTTGGACGCAAGGAAGCGCGCCGTATGGACCGCTTCTGTCAACTCGCTATGGTTGCTGCCGAACAAGCCGTTAAGGATGCGGAGCTGAATCTGGAGGAGATCGATCAGCAGCGTCTGGGGGTCTACGTTGGATCAGGCGTAGGCGGCATACAGACATTGATCGATCAGCATGATCAGCTGAAGAACAGAGGAGCGCAGCGAGTCAGCCCGACACTGGTGCCGATGATGATCTCTAATATGGCGGCGGCAATGATCAGCATTAAATATGGAGCGACCGGGCCAACCCTCTCTCCGGTAACGGCCTGCTCGATAGGCAATACCGCGATAGGCGAGGCTGCACGCCTGATTCGCGCGGGCGGCGCCGATGTTATTATTGCCGGGGGGACGGAAGCAGCGATTACGGAAATCTCCCTGGCCAGCTTTGGCAACGCTGGGGCACTATCAAGCCGCAACGAGGCGCCGGAACAAGCGAGCCGACCGTTCGATCGCGATCGCGACGGCTTCGTGATGGCGGAGGGTGCGGGGATCGTCGTGCTGGAATCGCTGGCCCATGCCGAGCGGAGAAATGCCAGGGTTTACGCCGAAGTGCTCGGCTATGGAGCCACTTCCGACGCCTATCATATGGTGGCGACGCATCCGGAGGGAATCGGAGCGTACCATGCGATGGAGCTGGCGCTGAAGGATGCCGGAATGGAGCCGGGGCAGGTTGATGTAATCAGCGCCCATGCGACGAGTACGGAGATAGGGGATATCTCGGAGACGAAGGCAATTAAGAAGCTGTTTGGAGCTGCGGCGTACCATGTTCCCGTAACCGCCAATAAATCGATGACAGGCCATTTGCTTGGCGCATCAAGTGCCGTTGAAGCGATCGCTCTCGTCAAGAGCCTGCAGGAGGGCATTATCCCGCCGACGATCAACCTGAACGATCCCGATCCAATCTGTGATCTGGATTATGTCCCGCATGAGGCGAGAAAAAAGGACCTGCAAATCGGCATGTCCAATTCTTTTGGCTTCGGCGGACATAATGCAGTCATTGTGTTGAGAAAATTTAATTAATGCAAAGAAGAAGAGAGACCGTGAACAGGAAGCCGGGGAGGCTTGCGGTCTCTCTTATTTAATTTTGGGAGCGATATGGATGCCGGCATGCTTCTGCTCATGCTCAGGTTCCACATGTATTAGGATCTGAGCGCGCTCAAAAATGCGTTTAATTGCGGTCTCAATATTATCGCAAAGCCGATGCGCGGTTTCTATGTCCATTTTGGATGGAAGCACGAGATGAAAGTCGATATATTCCTCCGGGCCGGAGCGGCGGGTACGGAAATCATGGATTTCAATGTATTGGGTTTCGTATAGAGCAATGGCCTGCAAAATCTGCTCTTCCTCCGACTCCGTTAGTTGAGCATCGATCAATGGAGGGAAGGATTCTTTCATAAGCTTGTAGGCTTCCCACATAATATAGCAGGCAAGCACGATTCCGATCAGGGGATCAAGAATGGTCCAGCCCGTGAGCGCGGCCAGAAACAAGCTGATTCCCACGCCAAGCGAAGTATATACATCGGTCAGGAGATGCAGTGCGTTCGATTTCATCGCTACGGAATGTGTCTCGGCTGCGGCACGCTTAACCTTCATTGAAACCACGAAGTTAATCGCTGCACCGATGAACATGACGATAATTCCGAGATGCGGAAGCTCGACCGGGGAAGGATGAGCCAGCTTCTGCACACATTCATAAATAATCCATAAGCCGGCCACGAAGATGAGCAGCGTCTCGATGGTCCCCGATATGTTTTCTACTTTTCCATGCCCGTACGGATGACCGCGGTCTGCGGCCCGGCTTGAGATACGAACGGATATAAAAGCGATCAACGAGGCTACCAAGTCCAGAGCAGAATGAATCGCTTCCGAGATCACGGCAACGGAGCCGGTCAGGAAGCCAACAATAAGCTTTAATATAACGATAAAAGTGTTGCTGAACACAGACAGACTGGCTGTTCTGGAACCGTTCATATCGATCACAACCTTAGAGTTCTTTCTTTATATTGTACTACCTCAACCTATTACTCGTGTAGTCTCCGTCGAAATTCGCTGCCTTATTCAAGCCTCGCATTCTTATTCCATAGCGCAAATCGGAAATCAGGCACATATCTTGTATAGAGACCTATAACTATATATACTTATAGAGATTGTTCAAAAAAGTTTGCTTTTGATAAGAAAACCGACCGAAGTTATGTTTCCTACGGAAACAACTTAGGGGCTTACGAAGGTTTTATCTGGGCTCCGTTTCTACCGTCCCTTGCTTTATCCAACCTTCCCGGTGCTTATAACCGGTCTTTTTGAACACTTACTTACAGAGCCCGCTTCATTAGCGGTTTTTCTTTGAATGGCCTCGCTAGAGGTTTTCTTATTGTTGAAAGGAGACTTACCCATGTTTTGGGATCACAGACTAACCCAGATATGCAAAGAGAATGAAAATTTATCGAAATATTCAACTTATGAAATCGGAGGGATGGCCCGGTTTGTCGCCAAGCCCAGACGTACTGAGGATATTGTACTCTTGTTAGAGCAAGCTCAATCCAGTGGAATGCAAACAGTTATGTTCGGGATGGGATCGAACCTGCTGCTGCCCGATCATCCCGATCCTGAGACGATCTATATATCGATGCGTGACCATATCGAAGTTATGCCCAGAGGAGATCTCCTATATGTGTCGGCAGGAACTCCGCTATCGATGCTGTCGCTATTCGGCGATCTGAGCGGCTTCACAGATTATCACTTCACCTTCCTGCTGCCGGGTACGCTGGGCGGTGGAGTCTACATGAATGCCAAATATTTTGACAATGTGATGTGCGATTATTTAGATACGGTATACTATATCGATCTGGAGGCCCCGGGGAGAGGTATCCAAAGCATCCGGACGGATGATTGTCAATTTGCTTACAAGCAATCCATTTTCCAACATCAGCCTTGGTTCATCACCGGAGCTGATTTAAAGCTGAAAACAGCAGGAGCCGCCTTTGATTTTGAACGGATCAACGATTATTTGAACCGTCCCCTGGTTAAGGAGAGCATCGATAATTCCAGCTTGGCAAGCTTCTATCGTTTTTATCGCAGTTATTTGTCTTCATTAGAGCAGGGGAATCAGCCGGTTCCTGAGGCGATGATGAATGTCGTTCTTGACCGGACCGGCAAAAATCATTTCGAATACCCTTCCTGCGGTTCCGTGTTCAAGAACGATTATACGATCGGTACGCCGGTAGGCAAGCTGGTGGAGAGCGTTGGGCTTAAGGGAACGGTTCGCGGCAAGGCGATGATCTCTCCGGTGCACGGCAATGTGATCCAGAACCGCGGTGGAGCAACGGCGGCAGATGTAATTGAGCTCATCAAGATCGTCCAGGAAGCTCTTCATAAAAGCTTCAATTTTGTGCCTGAACCGGAACTGGTCATCGTAAAGTAAACTTGAAGTGTTAATGAATACAGACAAAGCTCGCATACAAACACGTCTCGACCCGGATTAGAGCATCCAGGCCGAGGCGTGCTTTTATTTAAAATTTAAAGGAGGAACAGGATGAGTAGAGGCCGGGTTCAGGAGCCAGTGATGAGATATGCAGCTGTCGTGCTGGATTTAGACGGAACGCTGCTAAATTCGCACAAACAGGTATCGGACAGAAACTTAAGCGCGCTTCTTCAGTGTCATGGACTGGGGATGAGGATGATCTTCGCTACCGGACGCCCGCCAAGGGCTGTGAGGCGATTTCTCCCGGAAGAGCTGCTGGAAATAGGTTCATTTATTTACTATAACGGGGCGATGATCAGCTGCAAGCATACCGGGATTTCCCGTCACGAACCGATAAAAGCGCATCTTACTGCCGCGATATTAGATTATTGTCTGCGTTGTAATCCCGGACTGGATATTAGTCTGGAGGTTGAGGATCAATGGTTCAGCTTGAAGGAGTATGATGAGGCGACTTTAATGAGGGTGAAAGGTCATCCGATCGTAACGCCGCTGGAGGAGCTCCGCAAGCATGCCGCAACGAAAATTTTATTCTCCGGAGATATGGACATCCCCCCGCTTCAGACCAGGTTCGGATCAGAAATAAATATACTGGTCACGGATCAAGGGCAGCTTGTTCAAATTTCATCAAGCAGAGCGTCGAAGGAGGCTGCACTCCTTGTCTTGTGTCATGAAATGGGTATCACGCCAGATCAAGTCATCGTCTTCGGAGATGATATGAACGATCTCGGTTTATTTCATACCTGCGGATGGTCTGTCGCAATGAGCAATGGGGTGGAGGAGTTAAAACAGCTGTCGGACGAGATTACCGATACCCATGATCATGATGGGGTGGCAGTCGTTTTGGAACGAATAGCATTATCGAAATAATAACGGTATGAGTTCAAATATGCTGCTGTTGAAAAGAATGTGGGGGAGAAAATCCGGTCTTGTTTGGGTTTGGAGTTTTTGAATTTCACGATTTTTGACAAGCTCTGCAATTTCGAGTAACATCCATTTTATCGTTAATGCATCCATGGTTGGGAGGTGCAAAATCTTGGATACTATAGCGCGAAATCAAGTATTGGTCTGTGAAGATGATGATCATATCAGACGCTTTATCTCGATTAACCTGTCTAATAATGGATTTATCGTGTATGAAGCTGCGGATGGCGTGTCGGCCATAGAGTGCTATTCTTTGCATCAACCGAATGTGATCATTCTGGATATTATGCTGCCGGATAGCGATGGCTTTGAAATCTGCAGGCAAATCCGGGAGAAGAACCCCTCTGTCATAATTGTATTTCTGACCGCGAGGGGGCAAGATCTGGACAAGATTAAAGGGCTGGAGATCGGGGCCGATGACTATATCGTCAAGCCGTTTAATCCGCTTGAGCTTGTGGCGCGTATTCATGCCATCCTGCGTCGTACGGATAACCGCCAGACCTCGCTGCGGCATATTCTGGAATCCGGTCCGATCCGCATCGACATCAATTCCAATAAAGCGTTCAAGCATGATCAAGTCATTGAGCTGACACCCAAGGAATTCCAGATGCTCCGAACCTTTCTGGAGCATCCTGACACGGCGTTATCCCGCAACGAATTGTTGAACCTCGTCTGGGGTGAGGACTTTGTCGGTGATCCGAAGACGGTGGATGTGCATGTGCGCAAGCTCCGTGAGAAGGTCGAGGATGACTGCTCCGATCCGCAGTGGATTGAGACGGTATGGGGCCTTGGATACCGCTGGGGGAAGGACGGATAAGAAGCATGAGCATACAGAAAAGGCTCGTGGGAAGCTATATGGTCGTGATCTGCCTCACCGTGCTGATTCTTGAAATCTTCTTGATCGCTTCGGTGAGGTTTTATTATTTTCATAATGTCGAGCGGATTCTGATGAATCAGGCTGAACTGTCCGCTTCTTTTTATCAGCAATATTTTGCGGAAGAGGATCTGGCGGCGCAATCGGAACGTCTGCTGAGCGGGTTCGCGCACAATTCCGAAGCCCAGGTGCAGATCATTACCTCTTCCGGCGAGCTATTGCAGGATTCCAACGGGGCGCAGGGGAACCTGTCCATGAAGGAATATCCGGATGTAAAGACGGCTATCTCCGGGATGCCCGGCACATGGAAGGGGAAGGACCCGGTAACCGCTGAGCCGATTCTCGCGGTAACCTATCCTCTTCAAGCGCATGAACACGGCGCTACGCTAGGCGAGGTCAGATTCGTGACCTCCCTGACAACAACGCTGCAAACGATCCATCAGATCACGGTTATTCTTATCATTGTCGGCATTCTGGTCATTGCGATCGTTACGGCGCTTGGATTGCTGCTGTCCTGGACGATCACAAGATCGATCAAGGATCTGAAGCAAGCGGCCGATCGGATGACGGAAGGGGATTTCGGCATTCGTGTACGCAAGCGTTACCGGGATGAGCTGGGTTCCTTGGCAGAGACGCTGAATATGATGGCTGCAAGAATTTTGAAAAGCGAAGAGCTGAAGAATGATTTTATCTCCTCCATTTCACATGAATTAAGAACACCGCTCACTTCCATCAAAGGCTGGGTCATTACCCTCAAAGCAAACGGTCGCGATAACCAGCAGCTTGTTCACGAAGGACTGGATATTATTGAGGCGGAGAGCGACCGATTAACTCATTTAGTGGATGAATTGCTTGACTTCTCAAAATTGGATAATGGGAGAATCACGCTGCAGCTTGCCTCTGTTGATCTGGAGCCATTGATTCGGCAGACCGCCAACCAGCTTGGTCCAAGGGCAGCCAGGCAGGGCGTGGCACTTGAGGTAGAAGTGCCCGAAGCGCTTCCCCATATTCAAGCTGATCTGAACCGGCTGAAGCAGGTTTTGATCAATCTGCTGGATAATTCGCTGAAATATACCGATTCTGGCGGCAGAATCACAATCCGGGCCTATCGGTATCAAGGGAATGCCGTTATCGTTGTAGAGGATACCGGGGCCGGGATCGCTGAGGATAAGTTGGCGAATGTCCTTCACAAGTTTTATAAAGCGGATCAGCATGCCGCAGGCAGCGGGCTTGGTCTGGCGATATCCGAACAAATCATTCAATTGCATCACGGAGAATTGCGTATTAGCAGTACGGTAGGCAAAGGAACGAAGGTGCTTATTTTGCTGCCTATAGGTGGTTCATAAAAGTCGGTTTTTCAGGGCAAAGCGGGTGGATAGAATAAAATTTAACTTTTTCATAACCACTTGCAGGACAGCTGCGATTAAAATAGGTACTAACCTTGAATGGTCAGGGGGATGATCATGAACGTGCTTCAGAGACTGAATCGGACAGGAATCCTGTTGACGAGCTTATTGCTGCTCGGGGGGTGCGGTATTCCGGCGACACCTGTCGATATGATTAAGGCGCCCGCCTCTGCTAGCCGTCCCCAGCGGGACAATATGAGTCAAGAGCTTATGAGGCTGCTGCCCGATCAGGCGCAATTGGTAGTCCCTATGCAAGGTGAACAGGGACAGGATATCTCCTTCGGGGATCTGGATGGCGATGGAATAAATGAAGCGGTCGTCGTATATGAAGAGAACGGGACATCGGGCAAAGCATTGAAGGCTGCATTATTCAAGCAGCAGGATAACACATGGCGAATCGTATCCGAGATCAAAGGCTTTGGATACGGGCTGGAATATGCCGGCTTCCCGGATATTAATCACGATGGCAGAATGGAGCTTGCGCTCGGCTGGTCATTAGGAGCGGCTGGCAATGGACTGGATATTTATGAATGGAATAATGAGCAGTTGGAGCTCGTAAAGAAGAAGGAATATCACGGCAAGCTTGATCTTGAGTAATTGCTAGAGACACAAATTCATATAAGGGTCGGGTATCGGACGAGATATCTCCGATCGTTATGACCCGCCAGATAGTCCGGGGCACTGCGTCTACAGAAGGCGTATGAGCGCTCATTGGACTATTTGTGATGCCTATTTTTAGTATTTTTTTGCAAGCTGGAGGATTGAGGTCATACGACATATGCTTAAACACAAAATTATGAAGCTGGATGAATTAACGTTGTTCATTCTGCTCTGTCTGGTTGGCTGTGGAACGATCTCGATCTACGGGGCAACCCACAATACGAAGCTGGAAGGGCTTCATATCAGCAATATATATCTGTTTATAGCCTTCTGCATCCCGATGCTGGCACTTGCCTGGTTCGATTATAGAATCCTGCTGGGCAAATGGCTTTATCTCTTCTATGGACTGGGTATCGGGTTGCTTATTCTGGTCCGCTTCACCGGCGAAAATATCAATGGAGCTGTACGTTGGTTAAATATTGGACATTTTCAGCTGCAGCCCTCGGAGATCGTCAAAATATTTACGATCTTGCTCGTGGCTCAAATGCTGGGCAGACGTAGGGGAGAGACGCTTCGTCCGATCCGTGACCTGCTTCCGATCTGCCTGGTCTTTATGGTGCCTATTATGCTCATTATGCAGCAGCCGGATCTGGGCACTGCACTGGTATTCGTCGGAGTACTGCTCAGCATGCTGTGGATGGGGAATGTCCGCCTGGTCTATATGATTGTATTCCTTGGTTTCGTGATCACGATGATCGGTGCGGTCCTGTGGCTGTATTATGCGAACCATGACTTGCTGGCCAAATTCGTAGAACCGCATCAAATGGCGAGAATTCAAACCTTTCTCGATCCTGCAAGCGATCCGGACAAATCATGGCATGTTAAAAATGCCATGCGGGCGATCGGCTCGGGAGGGTTAACCGGCGGTGATGGCTATTATTTGCAAATGGGTTATATTCCTTATGCCTATTCCGATTCCATTTACGTCGTTATCGGCGAGAATTACGGATTTATTGGCTCAGCCGTACTCCTGATTCTCTATTTCGCGCTGATCTATCGCATGGTGCAAATGGTGATGGATAGCAAAGACCTCGCTGGGGCGTATATTGTCGTCGGCATAATCGGGATGCTCGTATTTCAGATTTTCGTCAATATCGGGATGCTAATCGGTCTGGTCCCGCTGACGGGAATTTCATTGCCATTTATCAGTTATGGCGGCAGTTCCTTACTTAGCAATATGATCGCTATCGGCTTGGTGTTAAGCGTCCACGCTCACGGAGTGGAGGGACCTATTTCCAGCTGAGAATTTTACAGGCAAGCTTGCAATAGACTATACCGCACATCAGGAAGAAGGTTTTTATGTTGAACATTGCTCAATTCGATCATTCTCTTTTTGAAGCCATTCATCAATTCGCATTATCCCTGCCGGGATTGAATCCGGCTATGCGCATATTGTCGCAAAAAGCAGAATATCTATTTTACCTGGGAATCATCATATATTGGTTCAGCCGCGGACGAGAGAACAAGAAAATGGTTCTAGTCGCACTCTTCGCTGCCTGTGCAGCCTTTGGAACAGGAAGTGTTCTTGCTCATTTCTTCTATCGGGATAGACCGTTCGTTCAATATGCCTTCCATCCACTCATTGAGCATGCTGCGAATGCCTCATTTCCGAGTGATCATTCGATAGGCTCCTTTGTAATTGCCACCGCTATTTTCTTGTATCGCAGAAAGGACGGAACCGCTTGGCTGCTGCTTGCCGGGTTGGTCTCATTTTCCCGCATCTGGAACGGCGTTCATTTCCCGTTTGATGTCATTACCGGAGCCCTCCTGGGCGTATTGAGCGCTATTCTGGTGAAACAATTGTTCCAGCATTGGTCTTTGGCCAATAGATCCCTGAACGCTGGCCTTGACCTGTACGAGGGCATAGTAAGGAAGGTAGGTTGAGCGAGATATGACTGTCAGCAACACTAGTGAAAGCAAAACCAAAAGTAAAAGTACAAGCAAAAGCAAAAGCAAGATAAACCGAAAGGCTCTAAAAATCGCAGGTATGGCGTTAACTGCGCTTATACTTGGTGTTTGCATCTATGTGGGGTATATATACTATAAGGCGGAGACGACCATCCATCGCATTGCTTCTCCGGAAAATCTGACTGAGAAGTATCAATCCTCCGCGCCAGGCAGCGATCATAATGCGGAGCAGCAAGTCCCGGCTCCGCAGCTTAAGCCTATGATCTTCATGCTGGCGGGCGTTGATAGCAGAGACGGAAGCGGAGGTACGGTGAATACGGATGTGCTTATGATTGTAAGCTACAACCCGGATACGCGCTCTGCAAAGCTCTTATCTCTACCGCGCGATCTAATGGTCAAGTCCGAGTTTGCACGTTCTCGCAAAGCCAATTACTATTACGCTTATTACTATATCAAGGACAAAACGGCGGCTATTTCAAATACGAAGCAATTTTATAGCAACCTGCTGGATCTGCCGATTGATTATATGGTGGTGATGGACTTTGATGCCTTGCGCAAGACGGTGGATGCGTTAGGTGGCCTGCAGATCGATGTCGAGATGGATATGAAGTACAGGGACACCGCGGATGGAACGAATATTGATTTGCGAAAAGGACTACAGAAGCTCGATGGCTCGCAGGTGCTTGACTATGTCAGGTATCGGAAGTCCAATCAAGGCACGCAGGAATCCTCCGATTTTGCCCGCAATGAGCGGCAGCAAAAGGTGATCAAGCAGATTCTGGAGAAGCTGGGGGCATTCCAAGGAATAAGCCAATGGGGGACGATCCTGGACATCATCGGTGATCATGTGACCTCAGATTTTCCCGAATCGCTAATACGGCAAGGGATCTTGAATTTCA
Source organism: Paenibacillus sp. 79R4 (assembly GCF_013393165.1). Classification (NCBI taxonomy): domain Bacteria; kingdom Bacillati; phylum Bacillota; class Bacilli; order Caryophanales; family Paenibacillaceae; genus Paenibacillus; species Paenibacillus sp. 79R4. The sequence goes on from NZ_QJOT01000016.1 coordinate 55,861, forward strand.
GCAGCTTGAAGCCCAATCAAATACAAACCTTGAAGATGGATAGCATCTGGAAGAGTCCCTTCGTCTATGTGAAGCAGGAGGACCTGCAAAAGGCGCTGATCGAATTGCGGGAGGAAGTGGGGTTAAGCGCCGATAGTCAGCCCCGGTTTAAATCGATCGGCACGATGGATTAGCCCTAAGTTAAGACATTAAAAAGGTGGTGGAGCCCATTCCGAGAGGAAAAGGGCATCCGCCTTTTTATTTCTGCAATGGTACATATGATCTTTGCTCTTACCCAGCGAAGTCGAGCGTATTCCCGGTTTCGGCGACCGTCTTGATATTACTCAGTATCGCCCACCAGTGTCCCTCTGAATTCTGCAAGGAAGGATGGTTGTCCGACCATTGATCATTGATCAGCGTAAGCTTCGTGCATTTGCCAACTGTATCCAGGGTGAAGGTCACACGCGAGGTCAGCTTCTGATGATTTTCTTGATAGGAAGGGCCCGGATGCTCAATGTAGCTTAACGTCTTGTTCGGTTCATAGGCCAGGATATCTCCGTATACATGCACCGTCTCATCCCCGTCGGCCCCCGGTCCGATGTAGGCGAAGGGCTCTCCGGCAATAAAACTCGACTGAAAGACGCAATTGAAAAAAGTTTTCCGCGTACCTTCCGGTTTCACTAGCAGATTCCATACTTGCTCCGGTTCTGCTCCGATATAAAATTCGTATTTTAAGCTTGTCATATTGCCACACTCCTTATGATATTTCAAATTTGATAGAACTCCCGGATTCAGGAATTTTATGTTAAACTCAGGATACCTTGCAAGTGAAGAAGATGTATTGTAAAAACACGACAAGAACAGATGTTCTTGATGGGGAGACAGGAGTTGATTAAGCTTGCCCGCCAATACCCACAGGCCGAGTATGGGAGTTCTGAATCTGCAGGGAGGAGAGAAGAGATTCAATTTGTCCCGCCTGCCCGCAGCGGAAGCGCTGAGCTATTTTGTGAAGCATTATTGGATGGTCAGTTGGAACAGCCAGGATGATGAGCCTTATATGCAGCATGTTGTTCCGAATCCTTGCGTTAACCTGATTGTAAAACCGGGGAAGACGATGATCTATGCTCCTGCAACGCAGAAATTCACTTACCCCATTTATGGAGAAGGTCTGGTATTTGGGGTCAAATTCAAGCCCGGGGGCTTTTATCCATTCCTGCAGCAGCCTGTCTCCGGTTTGCTAGATCGTCCGCTGGAAGTGAGGGCTATACTCGATATAGACGGGATGGAACTGGAAAAAAATATTCTCTCCCAGGGGGATGAACAGGCGATGGCTGCAATCATGGATCAGCTGCTCTTGTCCAAGCTTCCGCCGCAGGACGAGCAGGTGCTTCAGATCAATCGGATCATTGACTTCATCATGGCAGAGAAGGATTTATCCAAGGTAGATGCGGTATGCGAGCATTTTCAGATCCATATCCGCAAGCTTCAGCGTCTCTTTGACCAATATGTTGGTATCAGCCCCAAGTGGGTGATTCGACTGTATCGTCTGCAAAATGCTGCTGAGACAATGGACTTGCAGATGCCGATCGATTTGTCCCAGCTTGCCATAGAACTGGGGTACCATGATCAGTCTCATTTTATCAAGGATTTCAAGGCGGTTGTCGGCTGCACACCCGATGAATACCGACGGAACATCCAGAATGGCTGACTCCACAGGACAAGGGGGAACAGGATGGCTTCGATGCCAGGTTTAAATGCCTTTGAACGTTTTACAAGAAAGTCGGTCTGGCCAGCATATACCGGCTTTCTATGGGCGCTTCTTTACGCGGTTTTTGTACGTTTCTATGAAGCCGCTACAGGTACTGTGATCGGCGGTTACGGGAAATTTTCCGATCCGGATGCCTTTAGCGTAGCCAGCTATGCGGCCGGTGTCCTGATTTTGCTATGTGGATTTATTCTGCTTGGCCTGGGCGGGCCAAGGGGAAGCGTAGTCCCGGACTGGGTTCCGGTGTTTAGAGGAAAAAAGCTCCCGCGTCTTCTAGTCCTGGGGCCAACGCTTGCCGGTGCTGCTTTTTTAGTTGCTCATGGCATCACAGGGATTATTACGAAGCTGCTTTATTTGGCGGGAGCCATTCCGCTCAGGTTGCAGGGATGGGCTGAAGTTGATATGAATCATCTTGCCTTATGGGACCTCTGTTTCTATGAACCCTGGTTTCTGATCATGGGGATATTGGCGGGATTAACAGCCGCACATTATGCCCAGGCTTCCGGCATGGCGCTGTCTGTTTTTAGACGGGGGACTGTTCTGTATCTCATATTCCTATTGCTGTTAAGTGCGTTATTGATCTGTGCCATTATTTTTGATTTTTCATGGATTGTGGAGTTTTAGCATATTAATTATAGAATCAAACACCACCCTCAGGGTTCGCCTTATTTGCGAGCTCTGGGGGTTTTTGACGTTTGGGCAGTCCTTGACGAGACTTCATCTTTCCGGCGGTCTTTCGCCAGCAAATGATGTTTTAAGGTTTATGTAAGGTTCGGATTAATATGCGGTAAGGTACGTCCGTTATTATAACATTTGTGTTCGCTAACTTATGTATGTAAGGAGATTAACCATATGAAAACTATTTTGCAAGCAGCAGATGTTACCAAAACGTTTGGTACGAAAGGAAATATATACACAGCGCTGCAAGAGATTAATCTAACGATCCAGGAAGGCGAGTTTGTAGGCATAATGGGTCCGTCTGGAGCGGGGAAATCAACGCTGCTCAACATTTTCTCGACCATCGATACGCCAAGCTCGGGAGAAGTGATAATCGACGGTGAATTGATCGCATGGACGGATGAGGAAAAGCTCTCGGATTTTCGCCGCAATAAGCTCGGGTTTATTTTTCAGGATTATAACCTGCTCGATACGCTGACAGTCAAAGAGAATATTCTGCTTCCTCTTGCTTTATCTAAAGTGTCGACGGCCGAGATTGAGAAACGCGTAAGCGAAATTGCCGACACCTTCGGCATTCGAAATATTTTGGACAAATATCCTTACCATATTTCCGGGGGACAGAAGCAGCGTACAGCGGCGTCACGCGCCATTGTAACTAATCCAAGCCTGATTCTGGCGGACGAGCCAACCGGAGCGCTGGATTCTAAATCGGCGACCAGTCTACTGGAGAGTCTGAGCCGTCTGAATGAGACGAATCAATCCACCATTATGATGGTAACGCATGATGCGTATGCGGCCAGCTATTGCAGTCGTGTCATCTTCATCAAAGACGGTCAGCTGTTTACAGAAATACGCAATCTGAACTTTGCGCGAAAGACATTTTTCCAAAAGATTTTGGAGGTTCTGGCAGAGCTCGGAGGTGAGCATCATGACGTTGTTTAGTATTGCCCGCAAAAACATCAGAAAAAACTTTACGAATTATTTCTTATACTTTGCATCGATGATTTTCAGTATCGTAATTTACTTTACATTTGTTTCTTTGAAATACGATACAACGATCAAGTCGGCTTCCGAAAGCTCGCCAAAAATCAGTTCCGCTTTCAGCGGGGCTTCCGTCGTACTTATGATCTTTGTAGCGATTTTTATTTGGTATTCTAACTCATTTTTCACTAGAAAACGCAAAAAGGAAGTTGGATTGTACTCCTTACTCGGGGTACGTAAAAAGCAGATCGGCCGCATGTTGTTTTATGAAAATTTTCTGATGGGCGTATTGGCGCTTATTATCGGGATTGGCTTGGGCTCAGCCCTCAGTCAGTTTTTCGTAATGATCCTGATGAAGGCGATGGGTTATGAATTGCTCAGTCAATTCTCAATTTCTTTATCAGCTGTGATAAATACCATTATCGTCTTTATGGTCATCACCCTGATCACATCTTTCCAAGGATATCGTTTGATTTACCGCTTTAAATTAATCGAACTGTTTCGTGCTGACCAAGAGCATGAGCGGGAGCCAAAGGTATCGTGGATTACGGCGCTGATCTCGCTGATTATGATCGGGATCGGTTACTGGCTCGCCTTGCAGGATTTGCTTCAGTCCAAGGCATGGATGAAGTTAGGGTTTTTGGTGACCCCGCTAATAATTTTGCTTACGGTCATCCTGGGCACCTATCTCCTCTTCAGCACGCTGACCGTTGTGATGTTGAAATTATCCCGAGCTCGCAAGAAGAGTTATTGGAAAGGGATGAACATTATCGGCACCTCGCAGTTGCTCTACCGGATCAAAGGGAATGCCCGCACGTTGACGATTATTGCGGTGCTTAGCGCAACTACATTAACGGCTGTCGGGACAGCCTACAGCTTCTATTACAACAATCGCAGCAATGCCGAGCTGGCTAACCCTAACAGCATGTTGTTTATAGCCACAGACGATAGTAAGGCGAAGCAGGTCGAAGACCTGGTTGCAAATTCCGCTGATCACAAGCTGCGTTACCATCAATCCATTCCGGTGCTTGAAATGAATGGAGACAGCCGTGTTCTTGAATCCGTCTTTTCTGACGGGAAAATGGCTTTTACCATTTTGTCTGAGCATGATTTCAATCAACTGGCCGAGGTTCAGAATAGGGACGGTAAGCTGTCGCTTGAGGCAAATGAAGCGGTTGTTCTGGACCCAGCCTATATGGAAGGGATGTCGCCTGACTATGTAGGCAAGACCATCACTTTAAAGGACGAACAGCAAGAACAGAAGGTCACCTTCCAGGCTTTACGCAAATATAGCGTTTTGAACCAACGCTCCGTCTATACCACCATTGTCGTCAGTGATGAGGTGTTTGGGAAGCTGCAGCCGAAGGCTACAGTAAACAAGCTTGAGATCTACAGCATTACTGATCAGGATAAAGCTAAGACATTAACTGCGGACATTAAAAAGGTTTTACCGAATGAAGCGAGGTTTTCAAGCTTCTATGACAGCTATTCCAGCGGGATGGAAGCGTCTGGACTCATGATCTTTATGGGCGGATTTTTGGGACTTGTGTTCCTGGCCGCAACAGGCAGCATCATTTACTTTAAGCAGCTGACAGAAGCAGGCTCCGATAAAGGCCGGTATTTGATTTTGCACAAAATCAGCGTCAACAAAAAGGAAATCCGCAAAACGGTCGGCAAACAGGTTGGTTTCATTTTTGCGCTGCCGCTAATTGCGGGGATCGCCCATTGCGCAGTTGCCTTATCTGCATTATCCAACTTGATGCATACCAATCTGGTAATACCAGTAGTCATTTGCATGGGGGTTTACACATGTATCTACCTGATCTATTATGCGTTGACCGTCAATGCGTACTACCGAATCGTAACGAATGTGAAGTAGATACACTGTGGAAGAAAAGGAACAAGCAAGCGGGTTCGATAGGGGTAAATCAAAGGAATCCACACCACTTTAATTTAAATGAATGGGGAGAAAGACGATGAAAAAGCGACTTATTATTGGAACGAGTATTATTGTAGTAATTTTGATCGGACTTATTGTTTTCATCCAAAATGTCAACATCAACCGGTTTGGAGCGGATAGTTACTTCGTGCAAATCCAGGACAGCGGCAAAAAAATCGAGGGAAAGTCCGATAACGGTAAATTATTCACTCAGTATGAATACACGATGCAAGGCTTTAATAAAGACGGAAAAGAAAAATCCTTCACGTTTACAGCAGATAAAGATCTGCGCAAGCAAGCTTATCTGCGGGTATACCTGAAGGGCGATAAAGTAAGCTCCTACCAGGAAGTGCAGGCTAGCGAGCTGCCGGAGAAAGCGAGACAGCAGCTGGAAGGCAGCGGGAACTAAGGGGTACAGGAATGAAACCTGTAGAAATTGTAATAAAGCGAGGGGAAGAGGATGCAGCCTTTCTGAAGCGATCGGAAGAGACGATCCTTAAAACTGATGCCTTATATATAATAAGGAGAGAATAATATGAACAAACATACAGCTTTTAAATCCATTACCCGAAAAGCAATCGCCTGCTCTGTGGCAGCGGCCTTGGCAGTGAGCCCGGCTGTTAGCGGTATTCACGCGCTGGCAGCGCCGGTATCGGTATCCAAGGCAGGACAAGCGGTGAACGTCTCTGAGGTGCAAACGCCACTTCAATACCGGATCAATGCCCGATTGGATGAGAAAAACATGCATATCCGGGGCAGCGAGACCGTGACGTTCCGCAACACTACCCAGGATACGCTCCATGAACTGGTATTTCATACGTTTGCTGACGCCAATCGTTCGAAAGAGACCCAGGCAGGGATGTTCAAACGAAAAAATGAAGAACTCCAAAAAGAAAACCCTCAACTTACGCCGGATATTTTTCTGGGCGGAATCGATATCAATCAGGTGACGGCAAACGGTAAGGCCCTGACCTATGAGAATAAAAATCAGGCTTTGACCGTTGCACTTGAGCAGGGACTTAAGCCCGGCGGATCGATAACCCTGCAGCTTGAGTTCGATGTCCAGATTCCATATGGCTCTGAACGTTTGTCGTATTATAAGGATATCGTGAATGGTGCGCACGGGTTCCCGGTGCTGGCGGTTTATGAAGAAGCTAAGCATCAATGGAACAATATCCCTTACAGCACAACGTTTGAGACTGACTATTACACGTCCTCGGATTTTGAAGTTCAACTGAACGTACCGGATACCTATCAGGTATTGATGCCGGGAACGATTACTACTCAGCAGGATAAGGAAGCCGGACGCAAGGTTGTATCGACGGTTGCCAACAATACGCGTGAATTCGTCTTTTTTGCAAGCCCTAATTATAAGGTGGAGCGTGTAACCCGCGACGGCCTGACGGTTGAATACTATTATTTTGACAATGTGCCGGACAAGAAAAAAGTCATCGATCAATACATCGACCAAGCCTTCAAAGTCATTCAGTTCTTTAATGAAAAATACGGGAAGTATCCCTATCCTGAATTTCGAATTGCCGAGTCTTATGTAGAAGGTGTTGCGGTAGAATTCTCCCGGGTCATCCAACTGGGCTTGAAAGGAAGCAATGTTGACGCTGCCCATGATGATGTGTTTGTACATGAAATTGCCCATCAATGGTTCCATGCCCTGATCGGCAACAATTCGGAGACAGAATCGTTCCTGGATGAGGGTTTCGCTGATTTCTCCAAGGTCTATTTTGCGGAGAAGCAGGGCGATACGATGAATGGCTTCAAGATGCTTCAATATGATGATTCTTCCTTCGACGAACCGATCGCTTCCACCAACCAGGAAGTTGGAGATAATGCGAATCCGGTATACTATGGCAAAGGACGGCAGGCTATCTACCAGCTATACCGATTGGTTGGCGAAGAGAAATTCGATGCATTTATGAGAGAATATTTCAAGCGTTATGAATATAAAAATGCAACGATTGCCGGTCTACTGGAGACGATAGAGGATACACTTGGCAAACAAGCGCGCGATGAGATGGACAAAGCGCTGCATGAAGGAAATTTTGTATTGAAACCGGAATACCAATTGTCCGAGACTGAAAAAATGGAATATATGGGCGAGCAGTTCAAAGAGATGTATCATGCTTCGTTGAATCAGATCCCCGGGCTTCCTTACGAGACGATGAGCAGAATCATGGACAAGGTGTATACAGGCGAACCGCTAACCATCGTGGCAAGCGATAAGGTGGGGGCTAAGGCGAAGCAGCAGCAGGAAGCGCTGGTGAGTCAGTTGCAGGCCATGTTATCATTTACAGGGATCAAACCCACTGTAATTACAGAACGCCAGATGTTGAAGCAGAAAATGAGCAAGGAGCTGGCGGCAAGTAATATTATCGTCATCGGCAACGCCAAAACAAATGGATTCATCCAGGCTCAAAAGCCGGGCATTATTCAAAAATCCAAAAATATCGGTTGGGACTGGAAAAAGATGATGAATCAAAAAGAAGGGGCAGGCGCTTATATTATTAAACATCCATACAATCAGAACCGTTTAATGCTTCATTTCTATTGGAATGGGGATACACTAAAGGATGGAATGGTTGAGCCATATGCGGAGCAAGCGTTGACTGCACTAAATTTCACTTCCGATTATTATCAATATTACGAGATGAACGGGACTGGAAAGGTCACGACGGATAAAAAGACGGAAAATCCAATGTCCAAATTTTTTAATCAGGAATAAAAAATAGTTCCCATAGCTTGCCTTCGCTTGTTATAGTAAATCGCAGGGTGGGAGATAAATACGGGTTAGGCAGCTTAGGTTTCAGCAGCTTAACCCGTATCTCCGATTCTTTGAAAGGAGGTTGGAATTGCTATGTCACGGGATCAAAAGGTATTAATCGTAGATGATGAGGCTGATATTTTGCGGCTGCTGAAGACGGTTCTGGTCAAGGAGGGGATCGATCAGGTCTATACGGCTTCGACCGCTGGGGACGGTTGGAGGCAATTTCAGGATACACAGCCCGATCTTGTAATTCTGGATATCATGCTTCCGGACGGGGAAGGCTATGATGTCTGCAAAAAAATCCGCCATGTTTCCAATGTCCCGATTTTCTTCTTATCCGCGAAAACCGAGGAGATTGACAAAATTTTAGGATTTGCCATTGGCGGCGATGATTACATCACCAAACCCTTTAGTCCGAAGGAAGTCGCTTACCGCATCAAAGCGCGGTTCAGAAGGCCGGAAGTTGCTCCGGTGCAGGAATCGCAGCCGCCTATCATTAAGGCGGGGCCTTTCGAGTTTAATGAAGAAAAAATCGAGGTCAGAAAAAACGGGGAAGTGATCGAGCTGAAGCCCAAGGAGCTTGGTTTGCTGACTCATTTACTTAAGCACCCTAATCAGATCATCAGTAAGGAAAGTCTGGTTGAGCGGGTATGGGGTGAAGAATTTTTCGGATTCGACAACACCGTTATGGTACATATTAGGCGGCTGCGCGAGAAGATTGAAGAGGACCCTTCCAACCCTCGGTATTTGGTTACAGTGAAGGGACTCGGTTATAAATTGGCAATAGAGGATGAATAGCTGAATGAAATGGAAGCTGACCGGGCGATATTTGTTATCCGTTGTTTTGATCGTTGTTATCGTCATCATCATGAATATCTTCGTGCTGATCTGGTTAAATATTCAGCAATTGAAATTGAATGCTCCTCTGTTGCATAGTGAAGATAATTCGGCGGTATCCTTTGTTCGTTCCTTTGCAGGCCAGATCAGGGTATCCCCCTCCGGAATTTCCATGACCGACCAAGGAAAGGCTGAATTGCAGAATAAGCAAGCTTGGCTTCAAGTGCTGGACGAGGACGGCAAGGTTCTCTATGGCTACGATGTTCCTGAAAAAGCAAAAACAAAATATACGCCTATGGATATCATTCAAACCTATAAATATGTGGAAGAGGAGACTTTATCCACCGTTTTTATTGGCGAAAAGGCGGGGGCTGATTACCGTTACAGCTATCTGATCGGCACCAAAGACCGTAATTTACAACGGTATGTGGTAACTTACGATTATAGAGTAATCGGACGGACCATTAGGCTTGGCATCTTAGTCGTCATTGCGGTTGACGGATTTGTTGCGCTTTGCATTGCCTATATTTTCAGCAAAAGGCTGACTCGGCCGCTTCATGCCTTGATTAACGGGATCAAACAGCTGGCTCACAAGAACTATCATGTGTATTATGAGTCAAAAGGTGTATACAAAGAAGTATTTCATAACATCAATGTATTGTCCCAGAATCTGCAAGCAGGCGAGCAGGAAAGAAAGAAGCTGGATCAGATGAAGGAAGAGTGGATCGGAAATATTTCGCATGATATTAAGACCCCTCTTGCTTCCATTCAAGGTTATGCAGAAATGATGAAGGACAAGGATTATCAATTTTCGATCGAAGAAATGAGAGAATACGCGGAGATTATTGAAAGCAAGTCCTTGTATTTGCGGGATGTAATCGAGGATTTGAATTTATCGACCCGTCTGAAAAATAAAAAAATGATGCTTAACAAAAAAAATGTCAATATTGTTGGCCTGGTCCGGAACATTGTGATCGATACGCTGAATGATGCCCGATATGCCAACCGAAACATTGATTTTCATTGCAGCAACGAGGTGATCAATATCGATGTTGATGGAATTCTGATCCGCAGAGCGGTTAGCAATCTGATTTACAATGCGATTGTCCATAATGATGAACAGGTGGCGATCCAGGTCGGGGTTAAGAAAAGCGGTCTCGATGTCTGGATTTGTGTCCAAGACAATGGCAAAGGCATCCGGGAGGATGAACTGGAGCGGATCTTTGACCGATATTATCGCGGAACGAACACAGGGGAGCTGCATAAGGGTTCGGGGCTTGGCATGGCCATCACCCATGATATTGTCAAGGCACATGGGGGAGACGTTAGCGTTACAAGCGAGCTCCATCAGGGTACACGAATTGAAATTCGACTGCCTATATTTTTCAAAGAGGAACGAAATAGCTGAAAATGTAATCCCCCTCCAGAGCGGAGGGGGATTTTGCATACGGTCGTATCATTCAATCTCCGGATTAGCGAGCAAAATGTCCTCTGCGACTTCGCGAAGGTAGGGAAGAAAATCGCTGACTGCTTTGGCTCGCTGTTGAATGTCCTCCCATGAGCGGATGCCAAGATCGGCTGCCATATCATGAAAGGACGGCGTGTACAGGGCATGAAGCTCCGGGGCATCCGCAGCAAGAATTTTGTGGCATCTGGCGAAGGTCGCCATCATCCAGAAGACGGCTTCGCGGTGATAGCCTGATCGTATCAGCTCCCGGCTTCCGTCAATGACGATCGGCCTTGCTGCTGCCGTAATGTCGGAGCTGAAGAAGAACGGTGTGCTTGCAACGGCGGACGCTGCATCGAAGGTACCGGCCAGTTCATTTAAATGCATTTCGACACGCTGGGGACTGAGATTCTCGCATCCGAGCAGCTTCAGCAGGTGCTGATAGTCATCCGCTCGTCTGTATGCCTGAAGAACTTGCTTCGTAGCGAGATAGCGTTTTCGAACCGTTGGATTGCGCAGCGCGGCGACAAGGAGGAGGTGAGTGGTTATTCCCGTCGGGAAAAGCCATGATGTAACCAGATCATGCCACGGTGCGGAAGGATTTATGGAGCCCAGCCCCATCTCGATCGACTGCAGCACATTTTCGCAGCGACGGCGTACCCATGCCCGTTCTGCAAAATGGCGCGATACCTCGCGTTGTACAGCACGCAGATCTCCCGTAGGGTCATCCAGGATCGTGTCCGTCCGTAATCCGCTGGCCAGATGATAGGATGTCAGAACGTTCTTGGCTGATGAAAGCTGAGGCCAGGAGATATAGGTGATCTCGATCAGTGCGCCGTAATGGATTCGTTTTCCCGGTTTAAGGGGCAGGTCTTTCCGGTCCAGTACGACCATGACATCGATATCAGAAGCGGCAGGCAGCTCCTCCTCCTCCGGCAGTTCTATCGTTGAGCCGCTGAAGTACGCCCCCATATACCCTGCTTCCTGGCTGGCGCGGCTGGTCACCCAGTGGACGGCGGCAGCACGTGCATCCTTAACCTTCATGGCATCCTCCCCAAGGCTTCCTTTTTGTTTTGCTCTTCGGCCTGTTGAATTAGTCCCATAAGTAGAAGTTCTGCAGACAGAAGATCGGACTATTTGAGATTTATATTGTCTAAAATATACAGCTTGGATATGCTTATTTCAAGAACCAAGCCCTGCTCATCCCAATTCGGACATAATAGCCCGGACTTAGACTTTAGTTGTCTTTTGATAGTGGGAGCCAGGGGCGTATAATCTATCAAGGGAGTTGAACCAGATGACTACGGAAATATTCTTCTCCTCTCCGAAGCTGGGAGAGATCACTGACGGGCTGTTGCAACGAGTGCTGCATCGCTTTAATCTGGGTGAACTGATCTCATTTGCGCCTACCTCGAAGGGAGTTGGTCAACAGACCCTATTCCTGCAATCCTCCACAGGCGAGTATGTGCTGAAGGGAAATCCGCTTTATCCGGGCCAATTCATCGAGGAGAAATATTATATTGAGCATTTGCGCAGCATGACATCCTTACCGGTTCCGCTGGTCTATATCGTGGATGAAGCAGAGGACATCCTTGGCTGGTCATACGCCATCATGTCCAGGCTATCCGGCGTGCATTTAAGCGATCCTGCAACTTATGCCGGACTCAGTGAGACCGAACGGGATCAAGTTGCCTCTTTACTGGCCGATACACTCGCCCAAATGCAGTGCTGGAAGGCTGACAGTTTCGGAGAATACAAGCCGTTGGAGGGGAGCATCGCTGAATTTCCGGAAGGATACACCTCCTGGCTTTATAAGCGGATCAGGTATTGGCTTAGTGATGCCGGGAATTACTCCATGGTTACTGCTCAGGATCTGGCGTGGATGGAGGATGTACTTAGAGCTTCCGAGCAGGCATTTAATGAGCTTTCTGCCCCGACTTTTGTCATGGGGGATTATAAATTGGATAATTTGCTCTTCCAGCGTCAAGGTGATGCATGGAGCTTAAGCGGGATATTCGACTTTACTACTGGCTATTTCGGTGATGGCTTGGCCGATGTAAGCCGGATCATGAATATGTATCTGGACCGTGGGGAAAGAGAGGTGGCAACCCGGTTTATTCGGAAATATTATCTTCAGACCCCATCCAAATCCGGGTTTGCCGAACGATTTCGGGTACATATGCTGCATCAGCGGGTCTTGGATTGGGGCTGTGCTTACGCCATTAACGAGGTAACCTGGGACAGAGAGCTATCCTTCTCAGCCTGGGTCTCGCCGTTTATTGAACTACCCGAAGTGAAAGGTTAATAGGTAGAATGGGCGCATGAAAAAAACGGGAAATGCGAGTATAATGGGGTTTATATTGTATTCATGTGATAAATGATTAATAACATTAATATAACTTATATTCAGATGTTTTCTATTAATTAATGACATTAATCATGCTGTTTTTACAGCGTTTTTGGTTTTATGACAACTTATGGAGCCCAAAATAAAGGAGCTTTCGGCCCTATGCGAAAGCACCTTTATTTACAGTCTTTTTCTATGTTATAGAGATGACGGTTCCATCCACAATTTCTGTTAAAATTTGCGGTGTGAGCCTGAATACGGCGTTAGGCGTTCCAGCTGCTGCCCAAATTTCTTCGTATTGCAGTAGATCTTCATCTATAAAGGTCTTGATCGGGGAATGATGCCCAACAGGGGGAATCCCACCGATGGCGTAGCCGGTATGCTCAAGCACGAAGTCTGCATCTGCCTTCTCCAGCTTCTCCCCAAGATAAGCTCTAATCGTCTTTTCATTAACCCGATTGGTCCCGCTAGCAATCACTAGGATCGGCTGCTGCGATTGTTTACCTTTAAATATTAAAGACTTGGCGATTTGGCTGACTCTGCAACCGATGGTACGGGCAGCCTCATCCGAGGTGCGGGTGGAGTCCTGCAGCTCAATAACCTGTAGCTCGTGCCCGAAGTCTCGTAGAATGTTTTGTACCTTTTCCGCGCTTTTTTTCAATGGGGCTGACATCTTATTCGCTCCTCCCTGGAATCATTATTGCGACATTATAGTAGATGGAAATCTTATGAAATAGATTGTATAATATATTATATATAAATTCAATATATTGAACAAAATTCGGGAGGATGGTATGAAGGATTTCAACCAAATTATTGGCAACAACCTGCAGCATATCAGAAAGCAAAAAAATATGAGCCTGGACAGAGCGGCTGAGCTTACCGGCGTAAGCAAGGGGATGCTGGCGCAAATCGAGAAGGGGGCGTCCAACCCGACGGTATCGACGTTATGGAAGATCGCAACGGGGTTAAATGTGTCTTTTTCTTATTTTATGGAGGAAGAGGAGCAGGAGATTGAGCATATCGCTCTGAAGGATATTAAACCGATCATGGAAAATGACGGAAAAATGCAAGTGTATCCGCTATTTCCCTATGACCAGAATCGCAGGTTTGAGGTGTTCACCATCGATCTGGAGGCGGGCTGGAACCATATTTCAGAGCCACACAACGAAGGGACAGAGGAGTACATCATTGTTACCGAAGGGGAGATGGAAGTGTGCATTGGGGATTCGACCTATAGGCTGTCTACCGGAGACGCCATAAGATATTTGGCCGATAAGCCCCATTGCTACAGGAACGTCACCGACGTGAGGGTTCGCTTCCAGCACATTATCTTTTATTTTAAATAAGAAGGGCGGGCGGCCTTAGTGCTCTTGTCTCAGCTTCAATCTGCCAAGATCCGGCTGAATATTGTTCATCGCTTTTTTCTTCGTTTCATCCAAGACATGGGTATAGATTTGCGTGGTTGAAATATCCTCATGTCCAAGCAACTCCTGCACGGTACGCAGATCAGCTCCACTGCGTAGTAAATCCGTAGCAAAAGAGTGCCTCAGCTTATGCGCGGACAGCTTCATCCCTTGAAGCTCCGGAAATTCGTCTTGAAGTGCTGTGAAGGTCTTCTCCGCCACCGTTTGCACCATACGCTTACTAATCCGCCGTCCAAATTGGGATATGAACATGGCATATTGATCTTTTTTATTTTTTGGTTCGATCCGTTCGCTCAAGTAATGCTGCAGCAGCTCGTTCATTTCGGCAGGGAGGGGAATGTAACGCCATTTCTCCCCTTTACCGAGTACACCAAGCTCGGCTCGTTCTTTATTAAAATCATGGATATCAAGCCGGACGATTTCGCTGACCCGCAAGCCTGCGTAGGCCATCAGCGCTACGATCGTGATATCTCGGACAACATACTTGCTGTCAATCAGCTGAAGACAAGCATCGAGGAACGGCTTCTCTAAATAGGTAGGCTTCCGATTTTTATCTACTTTTGCTCTTTCAATATTCAAAGCCGGATTGTAGTTTGTCATTTGGAATTTAACCAGTACTTTATAGAAGAGTCGGATCGCCGATTGGCATCGGTTTCGATATCTTGCTCCCGCTCCAGCCTCCCGGACGAGGGTCAGGTGATTCATCACATCAAAATCCGATACCTCGGCAACCTTTTTTCCCTCCAGGTTATGAAGAAAATGCATCACATCGAAGAGATAAGCCTTTTGCGTCTCCTTGGAATATTCGCGGTCTTTCATATAAATCGAAAATAGCTGTAATTCGCGTTCATATTGCTCGGCAATCGCTGTGTTGTTCATCAGAATCGCATCCATTTCATCGTTTAAAAGAGAAATTGCATTAAATCTACATTTAATGCAATTTATATTATAGCAGAAATCCGCTTGAAATGGGCATGGAAAGCTGAGATCGACTCTGTTTTCTCCCTAAGCTATCTTTTTATCTTTGATAGATTACAGTAGTGAACATGCCGCCAGTCGGGTCGGTAAAGTTGTTGGCTACATGATGGGGGATATGACAGTGGAAGGGCCAGATTCCCGGATTGTTGGCGGTAAATTCGATATCGAAGGTTTCGCCCGAGGCGACCGGAATCGTGTTCTTGGTGAGTCGATTACAGGGTGCTATTGTATTGCCATCGGAAGCGCTGATGATAAACTGATGACCATGCAGATGCATCGGATGGGCGTTCATGCCCACATTAGCAAGTCGCAGCTTGACCTGATCTCCAGAGGCTACCGGAAGCGGCGAAGTATAGGGATAACAGCGTCCATTGATTGTAAAGAAGTTAAACATATCGCTAATGGGGTCCAGTGAATAGCTTCCTGGCCGTACGATTCCTTTATCCAGCCCATTAGCATGAAATTCATGCAGCATCATGAAATAATCTGGTCCTGCGGGTGATTGGGTGGGCTCCAAAATGATCAATCCGCCGCTTAATCCCATCATTTCCTGACGAACCGTCTGATAATGAGCATGGTACATATGAGTTCCTGGCGGGTTGACGATCCGGAAGCGGTAATCAAAATAACAACCAGGCTCGATGCGAGGCGAAGGCTCCACTTCGGGGACTCCATCCATGACATTGGGAATATCCAGCCCATGCCAATGCACACTCGTGGCAACGGGAAGGCGGTTGTACACCCGTATGTTCACCCAATCACCCGGACAGACCAGAATCGTTGGCCCAGGTGTAGTTCCGTTATACCCCCATGCCTGGAGAAATACCCCCGGTAATATTTCTTGCTGTACCGGTTCGGCAATCAGCTCAAAGTGCTTAATGCCATCTAGCAGCTGATAGGGTAGATTCGGTACATTGGGCGTAATGACCATTTTTTAACCTCCCAAACTTAAAATCTCTACTAATACATATATGTAATATAAATCTGCGCCATTTTGCTTCTTAAATGTTCGGCTATGGAGAAGGTAAGGAAAGCTTTATTGGCTGCCTTACTAATATTTATTTTCTTCATATTATATATAGAAGCAATGTTTACGCAGCTAGCTGTTCTGACTTTGTTTTTTTATGATTTCTGTATAAAAATAAAATTTACACTTGAACTTTTTCATGAAAAAATGTATATTGGTCTATGCAAATTAGTTATACAGTTTAATTATTAATTGTTTATTAATTTAGCAATTAACTTTCCAATAATGAAATGATTCTATTGGATAAGGAGGGACTTGGTTGGCCATAGATCAAGAAATTTTGGAAGTATCCAACATGTTCAGACTACTCATGAAAAAAGCATCCCAGGATTGGAATCGCGGAGCCTGCAAAATGAATCTCACGTTTCCTCAATTTCAAATTCTGTACAGCTTGAACAGCCGTGGATCTCTTAAGGTATCTGAATTGGCCGATACTCTGAATCTGACCTCTGCAGCCATTACTGGCTTGACCGATAAATTGTGCAGTCAGAATTACGCAGAGAGGGAGAGGGCTACGGATGACAGAAGGGTAGTCTATGTCTCTATTACGGAAGAAGGTGTTAATGCTATCGATGCGGTCAAAGAGACCTATCGAGCCATGATCGAGAGATTGTTCGATCAATTATCCAAAGAGGATATTCAGCATTTAAGGCGGATCTTCGCCCAGATGCTGGTTAATATAGATAACTAACTTAAACAAACCGAGGTGGAAAAGAAAGTCATATGGAGCATTTATCGCTTAAACGTAAAATTACGATCATGATTGCCGTAATGGCCGCCATGTTCTTTGCAGCCATTAACCAGACAATCACAAGTACAGCAATGCCTAGAATCATTGCTATATTGGACGGGATGGATTACTATACCTGGACAATCAACATTTATTTGTTAACTTCGACCATCGCCACGATTCTCGTCGGGAAACTGTCCGACATGTACGGACGCAAGCCGTTCATTCTTATCGGGATATTATTATTCATGATAGGGGCTTTTCTGACCGGTACGTCCCACGATGTATTCCAATTTATCACTTATCGTGGTATTCAAGGGGTTGGCGCAGGTATTATTCAATCAACAGCCTTTACGGCGGTTGGTGACTTATTCGCCCCGAGAGAGCGCGGTAAATGGATGGGCCTGATGACAGCGGTATTCGGTTTCTCCAGTGTACTTGGCCCAACGCTGGGTGGTTACCTGGTTGACCATATCGATTGGCACTGGTTGTTCTGGATCTTCCTTCCACTTGGTGTCGTAGCATTTATTATGATTATGGTTCTATTTCCGAAGGTGGATCGCAAGCCTGGCCAGCATATCGATTACATGGGTTCATTGTTCCTGACGATAGCGATTGTGCCACTGCTGTTAGCATTCTCTTGGGCAGGTACAGAATATGCATGGGGTTCGGTTCAAATTCTCGGATTACTGGCCGTAACGGTTGTAGCAGCAGCTATATTCATTTTTATAGAAGCAAAGGTAAAAGAGCCTGTCCTTCCGTTGCATTTATTTAAGAACAGTGTCGTTACCGTATCTAACCTCATCGGTTTCATCATGAACTTCGGTCTGATGGGCGCGATGATCTATATTTCGTTCTTCGTGCAAGGCGTACTTGGAATTTCACCGACTTATGCAGGGTATGTTACGATCCCGATGTCGCTGTCTATGGTGATCACCAGTGCTGTGACTGGACAGCTCATTGCTAAGACCGGTAAATACAAGCGCTTCGCCTTGATCGGGATTCCGATAATGGTTATCGGGATGACCGGAATGATCTTTATGCATCACATCGCATTTACGATCGCTACGACGATTGTTTTTGGTATCGGTCTTGGTCTGGGTATGCCGGTATTCTCATTGGCAACACAAAACGCCGTATCTCACAAGGAACTGGGCGTCGTAACTGCTTCGACCCAATTGTTCCGGAATCTTGGCGGTACGATCGGGATTGCTGTAATGGGAACCGTTATGTCGAACAGTTTGACCAAAAACTTGAAGAATGCCTTCACCTCTTCGTCAGCACCGGACTTCAGTCAGGTCGATCCACAGCTGGCTCAACAGCTGCAAGGATTTGCGAATCCGACGACCTTGATGAATAAGCCGCTGATCGAGAAAACCATGGCGGAGCTTCCTAAAGAAGTACAGCCGTTGTTCACGCAAATGATCGATACGATCCGCGATGCGCTGAGCAGCACATTATCCACTGTATTTTTCACGGGTGCCCTTGTTCTCTGTGCGGCACTGCTGCTGGCCTTCTTCCTGAAGGAACTGCCGCTGCGCACTTCGAATCAAAGCCATAAAGTGAATGCACAAGCTCCGCAGGGAGAAGAAGCCGCGGTTCAAGCTTAATACGAACTGCAAACTGTAAAACCCCTTCTGTAGGATATAGAAGGGGTTTTTTGTTATGTATTTCTATGAATTCGGGAATCCCATCTCGCAGGACAAATAGATTTCAATTAAATTTGAACAGAATGATAGATTAAGGATATAATGAGGAAATACTATAGAAATATTAATAAATAATGGGGGAGTCGAGTGAGTAGACTTAATAAGTTCATTAAAGTGTGCCTGGCTGCAGCACTAGTGCTTTTGATTGTTTTTTTATGCTCCAAAGTAGAGTTTCTCTTTACACCGATCAGATCATTAACCAAAGTGATTCTGATTCCATTATTGTTATCGGGATTCCTCTATTATATGCTGCGTCCACTGGTGGACTATATGGAGCGGCATAAGATCAAACGGATCATATCCATACTGCTGATTTATCTGGTCTTGGCTATTCTCATTACCGGCTTCATTCTCGGTGTCTGGCCGGCGCTCAGTACTCAGATCACAAATCTGCTGCTTAGTGCCCCGGATTATTTGAACAAATTCAGCCATCAACTTACGGAGCTGGAGCAGACAGGGATCCTTTCGAACTTCATTCCTGAAGATTTCAGCCTGTTATCCAATATGTCTGAATACCTAAACAAGGGCTTCTCCTTATTAAGCAACTATGTATCCGGACTATTCTCGTTCTTCTCCAATTTTGCCATTATTTTGTTCACGACGCCGCTTCTGTTGTTCTACATGTTGAAGGAAGGGAACAAATTCAGCGGCGGAATAGCCCGCTTCTTCCCGAGACATTATTACAAGGATGTCAAAGAGGTAACCGCAGAAATCGACAGCGCGCTTAGCGGGTATATCATTAGCCGGGTGCTGGTCAATGTGGCCCTGGGCATATTGATGTATATTGGCTTCCTCTTCCTTGGATTGCCATATGCTCTGCTGCTTACTGTGATCGCAGTCATTCTTAATTTCATTCCTTTCTTCGGGGCGATTCTGTCCTCTATTCCGATCGTGATTATCGGTTGGATCGAATCACCGTCGATGGCGATCTGGTCGTTGATCATTATTCTCGTGGCTCAACAAATTCAGGATAATCTGATCTCACCTTTGATCTTCGGCAAGAAGCTGGATATCCACCCGATTACGACGATTATTCTCGTTCTGGCCGGCGGCGATTTGTTCGGAATTATCGGGATGTTGATCATCATTCCAGTATATATGTTCTTCAAGATTATTATTGTTAAGATCTACAATCTCTTCTTCAAGAGTCAGTGGGAGGCGGAGGACGATCCTGAGGCTGAACAGCCCGGCGACGCTGCTGATGAACCCGATCAGACGGAAGAACCTTCCGTAGAAACAACTGAAGCCGAATAATACAAAAATCCCGTTGTCTCCAACGAAAGTAGAGAGAACGGGATTTCTTTATGTTTAGACCAAATTAGGAATATCTACACTTGCATCTGTGTCCGCTTCATAATCGACACCTTCAGTTTCGAAGCCGAACAATTGGAAGAAGTCCTGGCGATAGCCGGTCAGGTCCGTCAATTCATCCACATTATCCGTCTCAACCTGCGCCCAGCGCTTCATGACTTCAGCCTGGATATCTTCGCGCATTTCCCAATCGTCAATGCGGATCAAGCTATTCGCATCCTTGGCATTTTCGTTATATAGATGCTCCGAGAACAGACGATACATCTGTTGGATGCAATTTTCATGCAATCCATTCTCCTTCATGACTCTGTACAAAGCAGAGATGTACAAAGGCACTACCGGAATCGCCGAGCTGGATTGGGTAACCAAAGCTTTGTTCACCGATACGAAGGCCCGTCCACCCTTATCCGAGAGAAGAGCCTGCAATTGATGCGCAGATTGCTCCAGATCGTTCTTGGCCTTGCCGATTGATCCTTCACGATAAATCGGGTGGGTAATCTCCGGACCAATATAGGAGTAAGCTACCGTAGTTGCTCCATCAGCGAGCGCGCCAGCCTCCAGAAGCTGGTTGATCCACATCTTCCAGTCTTCACCGCCCATAACGGCGATCGTCTGTCTAACTTCATCTTCTGTAGCTGGTTCGATGCTTGTCATCGATACTTCACCGGTGTGGAAATTCATCGTCTTGTTGGAATAGGGTTCTCCAATCGGTTTGATTACGGACGTAAAAGTTTCACCAGTTTCCGGATGAGTACGACGCGGCGATGCTACACTGTATACGACCAGATCCACTTGTCCGAACTCGGACTTGATCAGATCAATGGTTTTCGCCTTGATCTCATTCGAGAAGGCGTCGCCAACGATGCTGAAGGATTTCAAGCCTTGGCTTTGTGCCGCCTGCTCGAAGGCTGCTGAATTATACCAGCCCGCGGTTGCTGTACGCGCCCCTTCAGCGGCTCTATCGAAGAATACGCCGATCGTATTCGCACCGGCGCCAAACGCTGCGGCAATCCGGGAGGCCAGTCCGTACCCGGTTGAAGCTCCTACGACGAGGACATTGGCAGGTCCTTGAATTTTCTTCTGTGCTTTCACATATGCGATCTGTTGTTCAATTTGTTTTGCGCATCCTTCCGGATGGGCCGTAGTACAAATAAAACCACGAGTCTTCGGCTTAATGATCATGAAGAGATTTCCCCTTTACTATGTAATTAATATTGAATACCAATCATCAACGATCTCTAGAGAATTATAGCAAAATTCACAAGATGAATACAAAGATTATATTTAGCTCAGAGGATACCAGACTCGACTGGCGAACTCCTTTTAAGTTATAATTATTTGATTAGCGCAGCTATGAAGAGTAATAAAGAGCAATGACGAGGAACGATTAGAAAAATATGATGACGGTTTGGGAGAGGAAGCTATATTGAACGGATCATTCAGAATTACAGAAGACTATATCGGCGAAGGGCTTAGAAAGGTACAAGCGAAGCCCGCAGACACAGAAGCAGTTGCCGCACTCCTGATCCAGACAGCCGAATGGCTGCGTAGCAGAGGCTCATCCCAATGGAGCGGTTTGCTGACGGGGGAGGATTCCCATAATACGGCCGGAGCAATCCTGAACGGCGATGTATTCGTCTGCACATCAGAAGACGGGATCGCGGGAATGGTCATTCTCCTGCGGCAGCCAAGCGAGTGGGATCGCCGCCTCTGGGAGTCGAAAGCTTACGATGGAGATGGTGCGCTGTACCTGCATCGGCTCGCGATCAGCCGGAAGTATGCCAGCATCGGGTTAGGCGGCTCGATCTTAAAATGGTGCAAGGACGGTATTCACTTCGACGACAAAGATACCATTCGCCTGGACTGTATTGCGGACAATGCCGCGCTTAACAGCTTTTATAGTAAGAACGGATACACCTGCTTGGGGGAGAAGTCCGGATTTTGCATATATGAGAACAACTTGCATCAGTGATCTATACAAGTCATTTATTTTAAGACTAGCATGTTTAACACAAAGGGGTAGCAGAATGAATAATAAATTTTCCAAAAGAATTCGTGAATTTAAGCCTTCGGGTACGCATCAATTGCTGCAAATGTCAGAGAGACCCGAAGTGATATCCTTCGCTGGCGGATTTCCTGCTCCGGAGCTGTTTCCGGTTGAGGAAATGAAGGTAGTATGTGAAGCCGTATTAAAAGAGCAAGGCCCAGCCTCGCTTCAATATAGTACGACAGAAGGATATATCCCGCTAAGACAAGCGATCTGCGAGAGAATGAGGGACATCGGCGTTGAGTCCGGTTATGAGAATGTGATGATCACCTCAGGTTCACAGCAGGCGATTGATTTGACCGGCAAGCTCTTCATCGATGAAGGGGATATCATTATTTGCGAGAGCCCTACTTATCTGGCGGCGATTAACGCCTTCAAGGTATACAACCCAAGATTCGTTGAAGTCGATATGGATGAAGACGGGATGATCATGGAAGAGCTGGAGAAGAAACTGCAGGCCCATCCCGAGGTGAAGTTCATCTACACGATTCCGGACTTCCAGAATCCAACCGGCCGCACGCTGAAGCTGGAGAGAAGAGAGAGAATGGTGCAGCTGGCCAATCAGTATGACGTTGTCATCCTTGAGGATAATCCTTACGGAGCGATAAGGTTTGCAGGAGAGCCTCTGCCGCCGCTAAAGCATTTTGATACAGAAGGCAGGGTTATTTATCTAAGTACCTTCTCTAAAATATTCTCTCCGGGATTGCGACTCGGCTGGATTTGTGCCGACGAAACGTTTATGGCCAGATACGTATCGTTAAAGGAATCCGCTGATCTGCACACCGACAGCTTCGCACAGAGAGTGGCGGCTAAATATATAGAGATGTACGATCTGGAGACGCATATTGAGAAGATCAGAGCGGTTTATAAAGAAAGATACAGTGCGATGGTCTCCTGTATTAAGGCGTATCTCCCGCCTAGTGTGTCTTACAGCACGCCACAGGGAGGCCTGTTTATATGGCTGGAGCTGCCCAAGTCCATCGATTCCGCAGAGCTGCTTCAGGACTGCTTGCGCAATCATGTCGCCTTTGTCTCCGGCGCTTCCTTTTTCCCGAACGGTGGGGGACATCATACGCTGCGCTTGAATTTCTCCAATATGTCAAACGAGAATATTGCCGAAGGCATTAGACGCCTGGCCGATGTGTTGCGAAGCAAATTATAGACAATTCTAAGTCTAAGTTTACGTAATAAATATTATGTAAACCTCAAGTCGCAAGCCACAAATACAAGCTCCATGTATTTCTACATCAAAATAAAGAAAAAGGTCGAGTTAAATGGCATTTAAGCCTAACTCGACCTTTCTTTTTTCATCATATAAGAGCTGCTGATACTACCTAGGGAGCTGTTATCCTTTAATAGCACCTTCAGTCAGACCCTTTTGAATATATTTGGAGATAAAGAGATAGACGATGAGAACCGGAATAACCGTCAATGTGACCGCTGTAGCCATCAAGCCGAAGTCCGTGCCATATTGCGAGCTGATTTCATTCAACAGGGCGACGATCGGACGGACGTTCTCTTTATTGACGAAGATCAATGCCGAGAACAGATCGTTATAGGACCACAGAAATACGAATATGCTGGCCGAAGCAAAGACAGGTTGAGAGATTGGTACGAACACTTTGTAGAACATTTGCCAGCGGTTCGATCCATCCATAAATGCGGCTTCCTCCAGCTCCTTAGGAATCGTAGCCATGTAGCCGGCCATTACGAGAATGGCAAAGGTCAGGTTGCCTGCCGTATGGGGGAGAATCAGCCCCCAGTACGTATTAACAATACTGGTCTTAATCAACAGCTCGTACACAGGTACGACGGTGGCAAATGCCGGAATCAAGAGCGTTGCATAGAGCAGGGAATAGATCGCTTTTTTCCCGGTAAAATGGAATCTGGACAGCACGTAAGCAGCTAATCCGCCAAAGATAAGCACCAGGATGACCGTGGACCCGGACATGATCAGACTATTAATATAGCTCTTGCCAATATTAATCCGGTCGAGGGCGGTTGTATAGTTCACAAAAGTAGGCTGCCAAGCCACGCTGAACGAGTTGTTCATGACATCTCTGGACACTTTAAACGAGTTGTTCACGATCCAGAATAATGGGTAAATCGTCGTCATTGCCCATGCAGTCAAGACGACATATATCAAGACGGTACTCAGCTTGAACCGCCTGAATTCTCCACGCTGGACATTAGGTTTCACTGAAATTGTTGGTTCCATAACTGTACACCCCTATATGGCTTAGTATGTAATCTCGTCTCTTTTTAACAAACGATTGGCTAACAAGGCCAGCAATACACCGAAAATCACCATATAAATCGCTACGGCTGAACCATAGCCAAAGTTCTGGTCGACCATAGCCTTCTTGTACATGTACGTCCCCAGTACTTCAGAGCCGTTCTGCCCGCTCGTAATGACCCATACAAACTCGAACACCTTAAGCGTCCCTGTAATAGCCAAAGTAATAACGACTTTAATGTCGCTCATAATAAGTGGAATTGTCAGCTTAGTCGTTCGTTTGAAGGCGCCAATGCCTTCCAGACGGGCTGCTTCATAATAATCCGATGGAATCTTCGACATCGCGGTTAAGAACAGTATGAAATAGAAGCCTACATAATGCCATACGGTAGGAATCGCTACCGCTTTTAGTGCATTTCCTTCATCCAGCCAGAGTACCTTGTCGATTCCGAAATTCGCCAGCAGATTGTTGAGTAAGCCGAAATTGTAGTTGTAGAAAAGCACGAACAGCAGCGAGATCGCTGTTCCGGAAATGACGACCGGGAAGAAGAAAACCGTGCGATAGAAAGCTTTTAATCTGCTTATCCCTTCCACAAGAACCGCCAATATAAGTGCAATTCCGACCTGGAACAGAAGCACATACAGCATCAGCTCCAGCGTGTGCAGGGTAGCTGCGCCAAGCAGGTTATCCGTAAATAAACGCTCAAAGTTGTCCCAGCCGACAAATTTTTTGTCGAAGAAGCCCTTGGTACGAAAGAAGCTGAGATAAAAGCTCTTAAAGAACGGATAATACAGAAATAGCCCCATAAGCACTGCTGACGGAAGGAGAAACATGAAGATATATTTACGATCGCCCTTCATAATCATCACCTTTGTTGTTGTGTATTTTGTTGAATCTACCAATTTGAAAACGGCTGCGCCGCCCGGGGATAAAGCGATTGGGCGGCGCACATCCGTTTATTTAGTTTGGGTGGAGGGGAGGTAAAGTTTACTTTTTATTTGCATCTTCCACTTTCTTAGCACTTTCGATCGCTTGAGCAGGGGTCTTCTTGCCTGTTACAACCTGCTGCACGCTAGCACGAAGGTCTGAGAAAGTTTCAGGAGCAACCTTACTGTCTACCGGCGAATTGATCGAATCTGCTTTGGCAGCCATTGCAAATCCGTCGAGGGCTACTTGAGGAAGTCCAGTAAGCTCTACTTCAGCAGCCGGTGTTCCTCCGTTAGCACTGGCAATCTTCTGAATGCTAGCCGGAGATGTCAGATGTTTCATCAATGCAACTACAGTGTCTTTCTTCGCGGCATTATCATAAGCTGCCTTGGAGATATAGAAGCCGGAACCAAATCCGCCGACCACATTGTTGCCGCTTCCAGCGCCGCCAGGAACTTGCGGGAATGGAATAACGGTAGCGTTATTTCTGGTTTCCTCACTCCAACCGCCAATCGCCCATGAACCTTCAATGGTCATCGCAGCAAGTCCTTCGCTGAAGTAGTTGCCGGACATGCTCAGATCAATCGTTGCCGCATCTTTAGGGAAGGCGCCCAGGTCATACAGCTCTTTCATCGCAGCGTATGCCTTTTCCCAGTTTGGATCTACATCATCCTTCAAGCCTTTATTTTGACTTTCAGGGCCGGCAGCCGACAGAATTGTATATTCAATCATGTAGTGAGATTGGTCAAATGGTACTGACAACGGGATAATTCCTTTAGCCGATAGCGTCTTCGCCGCAGTGGTCAGTTTATCCCAATCCGTTGGCAATTCCAGGCCATTATCTGCAAAGATCTTCTTATTCACGAAGAGACCTTCGTAGAACCCGGTCAACGGGACAGCATAGATATTTCCGTCAGCCTGCTTCGCAAAACCAAGTGCACTTGGCGCAAATCCGTTCTTCCATTCGGCATCAGCGTCCAGGATCTCATTGAGCGGAACGACCTTGCCTGCATCAACAAAACCTTCAGCATCAGCTCCAATGAAGTAGAAGAGGAGATCCGGCTCGTTGCCGCTAGTCATATCTGTATTTACCTTCGTACGGAAACCGTCGTCATTAGCCGACATGGTGTCATTTTCAACAGTCACATTAGGGTTGGCGGCTGTAAATTCGTCAATCGCTTGTTGGAAAGCTTCACGAGCGGCGTCAGTTCCTCCAAACGTGGAGAATACACGCAGCTTAACAGGATCGGCCTCTTTCTTCGTTTCCTCCTGTTTTGTATCCGTTGTATTGTTCTTGTTCGCATTTCC
Organism: Paenibacillus sp. 79R4; assembly: GCF_013393165.1. Classification (NCBI taxonomy): domain Bacteria; kingdom Bacillati; phylum Bacillota; class Bacilli; order Caryophanales; family Paenibacillaceae; genus Paenibacillus; species Paenibacillus sp. 79R4. The sequence goes on from NZ_QJOT01000016.1 coordinate 82,314, forward strand.
ATCCGCAGATGTGTTGCTTCCGTTCTTGCTGCTTCCGCACGCTGCTAAGAACATAGAGAGGAGCAAGAGCAGGCTCAGAAGCATAAATGAATACTTTTTCAACACAATTCCCCCTAAAAGTATAATGTATGCGGTTTCTTTAGCTGCTAAGGAAAATATTAACTGATGTTCTAATTTCAAGACAGGGGGATATTTCTATAATATAGGGGTAATTTTTTCTAACGAAATGATAAATTTGCTTATAAATAAGGAATAATTCTCAAATGAGCTTGGATTTCGCATTTGCATTATTATCAATTGAGTAGTAAAGTGATAATATAAACGGTGCTGAGGAGGGACGTTAGATGCAGGAGAATACTTTAGGTACGTTAATTTGGCTGCGTTTAGTGAAATTTACAAACCAAAGCAACCAAATGTCGAATGAATTTCTGAAACGTTTTAACTTGACGACGGCCCAATTCGATGTGCTGATGCAGATCCGGACTTATCAGCCGCTTACGCAAATGGAGCTGGCTGAACGAGTGACGGTGACTCAAGGTGGCATATCGCGCATGCTGGTTCGGCTTGAGAATGAAGGTTACATCCAACGCAAATGTGACTGGAAGACGAAGACCATCAGCCTGACAGAGAAGGGGGAAGGAATCCTGGATCAGGCTATGCCGGAGCAGCTTAAATTTCAGTCGTCTTTCTTTGAAGAGGTTTTAACGGAAGACGAACAAAAAACACTTTATACACTTATGACGATGGTTCATAAAAATAGCAAAAAAAAGGAATTACCAACAGAGTAGTATTTTTACTCTATCACTTGACTAATCAATTCATGCTGGGAGGAATAGAAAATGCACACCATTTCCGGACATCATCATATTTCAATGCTTAGCAAAAACGCAAAAATAATTAACGATTTCTATCAGCAAGTTTTGGGGCTCCGCAGGGTGAAGAAGACTGTGAATCAGGACGATCCTTCCATGTATCATTTGTTCTTCGGGGATCGGAGTGGAAGCGCGGGCACAGAGCTCACCTTTTTTGAAATGCCCAACATAGGCGGCACGGTTCGCGGAAGCAATGCCATTACGCAAATCGGACTGCTGGTTCCGTCATATGAGAGCCTGGTTTACTGGAAAGAGCGGTTCGAACGCCTGGCGGTAAATCATGGGGAAATAACGAGCTATGCAGGACGGGATGCGCTGCATTTTGAGGATCAGGAAGGCCTGCGCATGGTACTGCTAAATAATAACGGCGAGAAGGTTCCTAATACCTGGCAGGCCTGGACAGGCTCCGAGGTGGACCCTCAGCATCTTATTCTGGGAATGGGGACGATTGAGATCACGGTTCGTCATTTGGATCGGCTTGCCAACACGCTGACAGAGTTATTCGGTTACGTTGAAGCTTCTCATTCCGATAAGGAGGCAATTTACCAATCTGTCGCCGGGCAGTCCTTCGGGGAAATTCTTATTCGACAAGATCTCGGGCCCAGAGAGAAGCCGGGAAAAGGAAGCATTCATCATTTAGCGATACGGGCTAAGAATGAAGAGGAGCTGCGTGATTGGGAAGCGGCGGTAAACGAACGCGGATTTTATACTTCGGGGGTTGTAGATCGGTTTTATTTCAAAAGTTTGTATTTTCGCGAATCAAACGGGATTTTATTTGAAATTGCTACGGACGGACCTGGATTCACTGCTGATTCAAGACTTGAAGAACTGGGGAAAGATTTAAGCCTGCCGCCATTTTTGGAAGGGCGACGCGCAGAAATTGTGCAGAATTTGCTGCCAATCGATGAAATAGGGGAGAAAAAGTGACTTCGTTCAAAGTCATATCTTCACACATCTTTGAAGCGAAGTCACTTCTTGTTCAGGAAAGGCCAGGCCTATTGCCGATGCTGATTCATATATCCCATGGACGGGCCTGGAATCGATTGGTTCGTATTGTACTGAGGCTGCATATAAGTTGCCGACTGGGACATTGTGCTGCTCATTTGCTGAGCCAGGTTAGAGATTTGCTGCAGCTGCTGAATGGCTGTTTGGTGACCTTGAAGCGCGGTCTGAATGACTTGCACAGCTTGCCGCTCACGTTGAGCCAGCTGTTCTAGCTGCATAGCATTGCTCTCTTCCTGACGCATAAGCTGCTGATAAGCCATCGAAGCCTGGTTCGTCTGCTGCTTTAATTGCTGAATCAGCTGTGAAATCTGCTGGGCTTGTGAATTCTGATTCACTTGATTCCCTCCAAGTACTGTAGTTGAATTCTGAGATATTATGTCAGGAATCGAAATGATTTATACAGCAATCCAGTTGCGAAAAGAATTATATCACATTAATGTTTCATTATATTAATTAATAGAAACAGGATTAAGAGCATGAGGCTACCGATGGATGCTATAATAGTCTATACAACTAAAGTTAAAAGGAGCGCTTGGCCTTGAACGTTCATATGGATCCATTTACAGAAAAGAAGCTGAATGAATATATGGGAGCACGTCCCGGTTACTTTAAACTGTTCTATGACACGGAAGATTGCGGCTGCAATGGCGTCCTGACCCTTCAGATTATTGATCAGCCGCTTGATACGGATGTTAAAGTAGAAGCTGATGCGTTCGAGCTGTATGTTGACCGTCAGCAGCAGAGCTTGTTCGATCAGACGATGAAGATCATCGCAGATCCGAACTATCCTTCGTTCACCGTTCGCAGTGATGCTTCATTGTTCAGCAGCAACGTCAGAATAAAGGACCTGCGACAAATTTAATGAAAGACCAATAAGACCACCAGGGGGTGGTCTTTTATGATGTCGTATAGTTTACATAACTATCATTACGTCAACTATATGATAATTGAAGCTCCCCGTACGACCAGGGCATCCAATAAGGACATGGATGAAATGACGCCTTTCATACTATTTGGTGGATGTCGAACCCTGTCGCGTTTTACGCAGCTTGGAGAAGCTATCTCCAGGTTTAGTCAGACTAACGCCCAAGACTCCGATCAAGACCATAGCAGCACCGATGAGATGGTAGTATGCGAGCTGCTCTTTAAGGAAGATGGCCCCTCCGATAATCGTAAATATAGTCCCTACATTGCTGAATATACTCATTTTTGAAGCTTCCATGTACTTTAGAGCATAATTAGCCAGCAAAGAGGTTATGAGCGATGACAATATACCAAGGTAGAGAATAGACAGGATAAATGACGGCGCAGTAAAGGCATCAAAGTAATGATTTATGCTGCCCTGAACACCATGGCGAATCACAGAGATCCCATTAAAGGATAGGGCACCGATCAAGGACATAACAAACGTAATATCCAGCAGATGAATCTTCTGCGTAATTTTACGAGCAAGCACACTATATGACGAGAAGGACAGCGCAGATAACAAAATAAGTACGATGCCCAGGCTGCTGGACGAATTTAACTGCACGCCTTTCATTACGAAAATAAACACAATGCCGGCAACAGTTAACACAGTGAATAATTTCTGCAGCAGGCTGGAGCGTTCTTTGAGAAATACCGAAGCCAGCAGCATCGTAAAAATGGGAACTAGCGCATTTACGATCCCGGCCTCGGATGAGGTTGTATATACCAACCCGAAGGTCTGCAGTACAAAGAAAAGAAACGGATAGAACAGAGCCAGCGGAATTAAGGTTAGCAGGCTCCTTAAGTCCAGTTGAATGCGACGTCGCTTGATAACCATTAAAATAGCAGTAGCTATGAACGCTATCGTAAACCGATGGGCAAGCGTGTCCAAGGGCTGAGAACCCTGGAGCGCTAATTTAACAAAAAGAAATGAAAAACCAATAATCAAAGCATTGAATATAGCCGCTGTATAAGCGAGCTTCGTTTGCCGACTTTGCACGGATACTCCTCCTCAATAAATTGCTTCAAATAGATGTATGGATCATCAAACGGCTCACCCTTATAGTAAGGTGGGAAGGGTTGTGCTACAATAGCCAAAAAGTTTATCTGTACCGGTACAGATGGCGAGAAGGAGTTGATTCGATTGCTAAAATACATACATCTGTCTGATGAACTCGAAAGCGGCATTCGAAATGGAACGTTCCGGCAGGGGAGCAAACTTCCTTCAATCCAGACATTGGCCAAGCAATATGGCTATAGCAAAAGCACGGTGCTGGCTGCTCTCAATGAGCTGATGCGACGCCATATGATCTATTCAGTATCCCGAAGTGGCTATTATGTCGTACAGAAGAGCAGCCGGGGCGAAGGGAAGGAGCCGGCCATGATCGACTTCGCCACTTCTGCGCCAGACCCGGAACTATTCCCTTATCTCGATTTCCAGCATTGCATTAACAAAGCGATCGATATGTACAAGAATGACTTATTCTTATATGGAACGCCGCAAGGATTGCCTTCGCTAATCAAGGTGATGCGCCAGCAGCTGGCAGAATCCCAAGTATTCGCGTTGGAGCGCAGCATCGTCATCACTTCTGGCGTACAGCTGGCTCTAGCCGTGCTGACTTTACTTCCTTTTCCCAATGGAAAGCAGACCATACTCATCGAACAGCCAGGTTATCATCTATACATCGATCATCTTCGGACACACAGGCTGCCGGTGCAAGGGATCTATCGCACAGCTCAAGGGATAGATATGCATCGGTTGGAAGAGCTGTTCAAGACAGGGGATATTAAATTTTTCTATACTATCCCTCGCTTGCATTCCCCTCTAGGGGCGTCTTACACTCCGCAGCAGAAAAAAGAGATCGTTGCACTGGCCCATAAATATGACGTCTATGTCGTAGAGGATGATTATATGGCTGATCTGGAGCAAGACGGCAAATCGGATCCTTTATTTGCGTATGATACGTATTCACGTGTGATTTACTTAAAGAGCTTCTCCAAGATCATTTTTCCGGGACTGCGTATCGGCATTGTGGTACTGCCCGATCCCCTGAACGAACGGTTCATCCGATATAAGCGCTCTATCGATATTGACAGTTCCATGCTCTCCCAGGGCGCACTCGAAATATATATCCAGAGCGGGATGTTCGCCCGCCATAAAGAGCAGATGCGCAGCCTGTATTTCTCGCGGGCAAAGCGGCTTGATGCGGCGCTGAGGCGTGAGAGTGAACGTAGTGAGGGGATATTCCATTACGATCCATCGAAATATCCAGGCATTCATACCCATCTGGTTCTGGGGGAGCATCTATCGGTGCCGCAGATTATAAAGCAATCGAAGAAGCGGTCCATTCTCCTCGAACCGATGGATAAGCATTATTGGCCTGGTTATTTGCAAAGAAATCTCATCAAGCTGAACGCCAGCCATGTATCCGAGGGACGAATCGATACAGGAATTGCCCAATTGGCGGATATACTCCGCAGCCTGAAAGCTTGAATATCAGGTCCGGATTCTGTTACGATCAGACGGATTGGTTATGACTTCAGTCCACATATTACATTCAGGTAGGAGAGTAGAGAGAGATGGCAACGAATAAAGAGAAAATGCTGGCAGGCAAGCTCTACATGGCAGGTACAGGGGAATTGGCCCAGGATAGCAAGAAGTCCCGCATGCTTACGCGCTTGTTCAATAACACGACAGAGGAACAAAAAGATTATAGAGGGCAGATTCTCAGAGATTTATTCGAATCGGTAGGAGAGTCGGTGTACATCGAACCTCCTTTCCGCTGTGACTACGGCTGCAACATTTCGGTTGGTGACAATTTCTATGCTAATTTTGATTGCATTATTCTGGACGTAGCCAAGGTGAAGATCGGCCGCAATGTTCTGTTCGGACCGAGAGTTAGCGTATTTACGGCCGGACATCCCGTTGATGCAGACGTGCGAAATACGCTGCTGGAATTCGGGACACCAATTACGATCGGCGATAATGTATGGGTCGGAGGAAATACCGTCATTAATCCCGGGGTAACGATAGGGAATAACGTCATTATCGGCTCCGGCTCCGTCGTAACCAAGGATATTCCGGATGGTGTCATTTCGGTTGGCAATCCTTGCCGAGTGCTCAGAGCTATAACCGAAGCAGACAAGAATCACTGGGAAAAGATGAAAGAAGAATACTACGCGGATATCGAAGACTAGGCTTACTTCGCTGAATCCCTCTCCTTGGACAATGATGATCAGGAGGGGGATTTTTCGCTATACGGTGCAAGAACTATTATTAAAAGTGTTAATAGGTCTTAAGAACCGGTATTTTCGGACCGATAACATAGATAAGTCATATTACTAGACTTTAGGAGTAGGGATCATCTTATCCCAGCATTGTTACATAAATTCACCTCATAATAATGGATCTAAGCTTTGATAGCTATGGGAGGTATAGACTTTGACGATTATTGGAATTGACTTGGGGACAACGAACAGCGTTGTCGCCGCTTTTACGCCTGAAGGACCGAAGATGATTCCTAACTCGCTCGGTCGGCATTTAACGCCTTCTATTATCAGTGTAGAAGAAGACGGGGAAGTGCTCGTCGGAGAGGTCGCAAGACAACGGCTAATTACCCACCCGCAATTGACCGCTTCCGTGTTCAAAAGATATATGGGGACGAACAAAATCTATCAGCTGGGAAACTATCAATTCACCCCTGAGGATCTGTCCTCCTTTGTGCTGCGAGCTCTGAAGGAGGATGCTGAGGTCTGTCTGGGGACGAAAGTTACCGAGGCGGTAATCAGCGTTCCCGCCTATTTCAACGATGCCCAGCGTCAGGCGACGAGAAGGGCGGGACTGCTCGCCGGATTGAAGGTAGAACGTCTCATTAACGAGCCTACGGCCGCGGCGGTTGCTTATGGATTGCATTTAGAGGACCCGAATACCCGCTTTCTCGTATTTGATCTCGGTGGAGGCACCTTTGATGTCTCTATTCTTGAACGGTTCGAAGATCTGATGGAGGTTCAGGCTGTCGCTGGTGACAACTATCTGGGCGGCGAAGACTTTACAGAGCTGCTGTACCAGGAATTCATCTCGCGCCAGGAGATCGGGTGCATTAATCTCGAAGATCACAAGTTGACCGGAGCGATCCGCAAGCAAGCCGAAGCGGCCAAGATTGCCTTGTCCCAAGGCAAAGCAGCCGTGATGGAGCTTAGCCATCCGGAGCCACTGAAGCCCTGCAAGATAAGTGGAGATTACTTCGAAAATCTGGCCAAACCGCTCTTGACGCGGCTCAGACAGCCGATCGAGCGGGCAGTCCGTGATGCGGCAGTTCGTCCGTCCGACCTCGACGCGATTATTCTCGTCGGCGGGGCGACGAGGATGCCGATCATCTCTTCGTTTGTGGCCAGAATGTTCAATCGATTGGCCTCCGCGCATATCGATCCGGATGAGACGGTAGCGATCGGAGCTGCGATTCAAGCAGGAATGAAGGCGCGGCATGAAGCTGTGAACGATATCGTGCTTACCGATGTCTGTCCGCATACTTTAGGCGTGGGCATGGCTGTGGAAATTTCCGCGGGACAATATGAATCCGGCCATTTCAGTCCGATCATTGAGCGGAATTCAGTCGTTCCCGTTAGCAAAATCGGACGCTACTATACGATCCATGACGGGCAGACCTCGATGCGAATTGACGTCTATCAAGGGGAGAGCAGACTGATTCAGAACAATATCGCCCTTGGCGAATTCCTGGTTGATCTTCCATCAGGCAGGAAGGGGGAGCAAGCCGTTGATATTCGCTTCACCTATGATATTAATGGCATCCTTGAGGTAGAGACTACCGTGGTCAGCACAGATGAGAAGAAGCAGGTGATCTTCGAAGAGCATCCTGGACAATTCTCCAAAGAACAGATCGAGCAGAGGTTTAAGGAACTCTCCAAGATTAAGATTCATCCGCGTGATCGCATGGACATTAAGCTGCTCCTGGCTCGCGGAGAAAGGTTGTATGAAGAATCCCTGGGCAGAACGCGCGATCAGGTGGCGATGCTGCTGCGCCAGTTCGAGGATATTCTGAACCGTCAGGATGACCGGGAAATAAGACAGACCGTTGTAGATTACAAAGCTTACCTGGATACGATTGAGAGGGGGATAGAATTCTGATGACAGAATTCTGGAGCCTCTTAGGCATCGAACCTACAGACGATCTGGCAGCCATCAAGCGCGCTTATGCAGCCAAGCTTAAGGTGACGCATCCGGAGGATGATCCGCAAGGCTTCCAGCGATTGCGTGCAGCCTATGAAGCGGTGGTAGAAGAGGTTCAATATCATCAGCTTCGTACGCGTGAAGATGAAGACGGTGATATTGAACAAGACGGCTATGCCGTCGCTCATGAAGAGATGGCTGATGCCCCCCATACTGAAACCGCTAAGGTTTCCATTATAGAGAATAACGAACCGGAGGCAGCGCAGGAGTTAGATATCCCCACAGCTCTGGCTGTAGAGTTTCTCCACGAAGCAGCCGCGCTCTACGATAATATTCACGCTCGGGTAGAGGTAAGTCGTTGGAAATCACTGCTTGATGATGATCGGTTTATCGGGCTTGAGACGCGTCAAATGCTGGAATATGAGTTGCTTAAAATGCTTATGGAGAGATCCTGGGCTCCCGGCGCCGTGTGGAGAGCGCTTGATGAGTCTTTTCAGTGGTCCAGTATGACACCATGGCTGGAGAAGCATTTTCCTGAGGCCTATCTCTTTCATTTCTATCGACAGCTAAAAGCTTATTGGGATTTGAACTATGATTTTATTGCCAAATGCGAACTGGATGATGAGGTGGTGGAGAATTTCCTGTCGCTGCGAGGGAGAGCACAAATCACCTTAATTCATCATGATTATGAGCGCTCAGAGCATTATTTGCTTGAAGCTGCCAAGCTTATCCCGAATGAGCCTGATCTGTGCCGATTATTAGGTCAATACTGGATGCAGCAGGGGAAGTGGGATGAGGCGCTGCGGATTTTACAGGGGATGGATGCTTCGGCCGGTGATGCCGATTATTATATTGAACTGGCAAACGTGCTCTACAAGACAGGCAGCTATGAAGAAGCCCGACAGGCCTATCTTCTAATTCTAAATGATGAACCGGATCATCCCCAGGCCCTTACAGGCTTGGCTCAGTGTCTTACCGGGCTTAAGCAAGATATTGAAGCGATTCATACCTATCTGCGCATCCTGAAGCGTTGCTCATGGGATATGCATGCACTATATCAATTAATGAGGTACTTCAGCCGGCTTGAGTCTATTTTGACGCATCTGGAACCCAATCCCGAACTTATTGAATGGCTGTCTGGAATCGTTGAAGCTTATCAAGAGATAGGCCTGTTCCAGGACGCAACCCTTGAAATATTAAGTTATCTGGAGAAGCACGGGACATTGAATGTTAGGCAAAACTATCTGTACGGACATATTCTCCACCAGGCTGAACGCTATGATGAGGCCGCTCATTATTATAAGGCAGCCGTTCAGGAACAGGATTCGGATCATAGCTTCAGGCTTGAGCTGCTGTTGGCGGCCGCGCGCAACGCCTATTTTCTGGGGGATCACAAGTTAAGTCTGACCTTGATCGACCAGGTGCTGGAGCTGGAGCCTGCTCATAACGAGGCGCTCTATTATAAAGCGGAGGCGCTTAGAAAATCAGAGAAATATGAAGACGCGATTGGAATCTACAAGCATGCTCTGGAGCAGCAGGGGCACCGTCTGTATCATGTCGGGATCGCCGACTGTTATTATCATCTGAGACGATATACCGAGAGTTCTTTCCATTTTAACAACGCTGAATTGGATGATGCGAGTGATCCGATCTATTTCCTTGAATACGGTGAAGTGTTGCTGAACATCGGCAAGCACCGCGAATGTATAGATATGCTTAATATCGCATTGGGGAAGAGAAACTTCTATTTTGCCTATTATTTTAAAGGGACAGCCCATTATCGCATGGAGGAATATGAGTTATGCCGGACAAATATGCGCGAGTTCCTGAGCTATGAATTGGAAGACTTGCAACTCTATGCGAATCTGTTCATAGGCAACAGCAGTATGTACCTTAGAGAGTGGGATGCAGCAGTCACCGCATATAAAGAGCTTCTCAAACATCTTGATGGCGTCGAAGATCCAAGCGCTTTTGTGAAGATTTATGCGGCTTCTCTATTAGCATCCCGCCGTTTTGACGAGGCGATTGATCCGCTTGAGAAGGTGCTTAAGCTGGAAGAGAACAATGAATGGGCTTTGTTGCAGCTTGTGAGGGTATTCGTTGAATTGCAAAATTGGAATCGTATAGAGGACTCGCTTCTAAGGATGATCGATACCTCGGTAGGAAGGTATTTCGATCATATCTCTAAAAATGATCGGAATCCATATGTCTGGTTCTATAGCGGAATTCTTATGTATTATACCAATATGTATGATAAGGCTAAAATTTACTTTCAGGCCGCCTACAATTCAGGACTGCGCGGAGATACGAGCAGTTATTATAGTCTGGTTCTCTACGGGCTTGGCGATCATGAGACTGGATTGGAAGTAGCGCGAAGTGCTGTAGAGGCACGTCCTGACCATCCGGATTACGCAAGAAGGCTTAAGTATATGGAGGAGCATTATAGCAAACGAGGCAAGCTCTTAAATAGATTAGGCATGAATCCTTATAGCTATTTAAAAGAGACGGCTATGGATTTTGATTTTCCTGATGTTCTTGATGATGAAGCGCTACGTATTGAATTCCCGGGGGAAGTGATCTTAAATGAATACCTTGCTTAGCTCAAGCCAACTCTGGGCGCTGGCTGCAGGCGATATATTGCTGCATGCGAACGGGTTTACCTATGCCCATGAATACGCTCCTGATGAAGAAAGCTGCAGTTTCGATGTTCTTAAGAATGTGCTCTTGCGTGAAGGGTGGAGCATCGTAGATGAAGAGAGTGCCTATAGAATTCTGAATTGGCTAGCTGAAGAAGGCCACCGCACAGATTTTAACCAACTCCGGGGAATTCTTCGGGTTATGACCACAAAGCAGCAGGACCTGTACATCGCATCCTTGCAGGACGAATATAAGGAGATCAATGCCCGGATTGTGCAACGATATGACAAGCTGCTCCCTGAATCCGGCATTCTCGCCTGGGATTTGGGGCGCGCGGCCACCATATGTCACTTTTGCGCAGAAGTCGGATATATCCCGCGAGAATACGCCTGGTCCTATCTATTGAACAATGCGAATCAGGTCCAGCAGTCTTATCGAAGTTGGACTGAATATGGGCTCGCCTATATTATCGGCCGGCAATTTTGGCAGAAAGAGCTGGATGCCTCCAGCACTTCAACACATCTTGAATCGATTCAGAGACAGCTGACCGACTCGGATTGTCCATGGAGCTTCCTGCCTTGGGATACAAAACTGAAATATTGAAGCCTGTACAGTCACTTTCCTTAGGGAGGGTGGCTTTTTTAAATTCAAGGGATTAGACAATTTTATCCCCATGAACTACATATTTTCCCCTTATACCTTGCAACCCCCTTCATATTTATGAGAGGTAAGGTCTCGATTTCCCGAGCCGGAGAGGGGGGATGCGATTAGCCTTCAGTCAGATTGTAACCGCTATCAGCGGTGAAATGGGATGAAAATAAGGAGGAAGATCCAAAGTGAACATCCATCGTTATTTACCTCGCCAAATTTCGATTGGCGCCTTGATTGTTGCGTTGATAGTTACACTGTTTCAATTCGGTTCTGTCGCTGTGCCTAATGCCCAAGCGGCCGTAAGCAGCAAGACGATCGTTGGCTACTGGCATAATTTTGATAACGGCTCAGGTTTTATTAAGCTGCGTGATGTATCCACGAAGTTCGATGTCATTAACGTCTCGTTCGCAGAGCCTGTATCCGGTGTAACGAACGGGACGATCGGATTCACCCCTTATAATTACACGGATGCGGATTTTAAGGCGGATGTCGCTTATTTGCAAAGTCTGGGCAAGAAAGTCATCATCTCAATTGGCGGCGCCAACGGCCAGGTTCAATTGAGCACGACCAGCGCCCGCGACAACTTTGTCAACTCGGTTACCGCCATTATTGAGAAATATGGCTTTGATGGTCTGGATGTTGATTTTGAAGGGCATTCTCTTTATTTGAATGCCGGGGATAACGACTTCAAGCATCCAACAACGCCGGTTATCGTAAATCTGATCTCAGCACTCCGTACGATTAACGATCATTTTGGAACGGATAAATTCTACTTAACAATGGCGCCGGAAACCTTCTTCGTTCAGCTTGGTTATACTTTCTATGGCGGAAGCTGCATTAGCTGTGACAGTCGGGCCGGGGCCTATTTGCCTGTGATCGAAGCTACGAGGGATATACTGGATTGGCTGCAGGTGCAAAATTACAATTCGGGGCCGATCACCGGGCTGGATAATCAGTATCATAATATGGGCAGTGCGGACTTTCATGTAGCTATGGTTGACATGCTGCTCGCGGGCTTCCCGATTGCAGGCAATTCCAATCAATTCTTCACGGGCTTGCGGCCGGATCAGGTGCTGCTTGGTTTGCCGGCAAATGCCAATGCCGGAGGAGGATTCACCTCGACCGCAGAGGTTCAGAAAGCGCTTGATGCGATTATGAAAGGAATACAGCTTCCTGGTTACCAAATGCGCAGCAGTACCAGTGGATTTCAAAATTTCCGCGGTCTGATGACCTGGTCGATCAACTGGGACAAATACAACAATTTCGAGTTCTCCAACAGTCATCGCGCATACCTTGATGCGCTAGGTCCCTCGGTTCCGGATGATCAGCCGCCTACGGCCCCTGCGAATCTCATCGTAACCGGAACAACATCGACAAGCGTTTCCCTAAGCTGGACCGCATCAACGGACAATATCGGCGTTACCGGTTATACCGTAACTTACGGAACAAACGTCGTTCAAGTAAGCGGGACCACGGCTACGATCGCCAATTTACTCCCCAACACCAGCTACCAATTCACTGTGACAGCCAAGGATGCCGCAGGAAATGTCTCGCCGGGCAGCTCCGTCAGCGCAACGACGGATGCGCAAGGGAGCTCTGACGCCTGGGCGCCCAATGTCGGCTATAAAGTAAATGATGAGGTCATCTATGGCGGAAAAACCTATGTATGCCGTCAACCCCACACCTCGCTCCTCGGCTGGGAGCCGCCTAATGTCCCCGCCCTCTGGAGTTTGAAATAATTCATTATTTGACGGGAGTATGCTATTAGTGCCGAAAAATTTTAGAGAGAATAATAAGGATACCGGCTGATGGTTACTAAGGTTGTATTCCCGAAAAATAATTGTTACTATAAGAAGCATACAATGATGAGAGGACTGATGGATGGACAATGAATAACTAATCTATATTTTTATTTGAAATGAATAACTTCAAACTACAAAATATAGGATTAATCTTTCCATTTGTATAAATCATTTTATACTTGAATATCCATGGTTCTAATGGTGAGCAACCCACCCTTGATTTGATCCAAGTGAGAGACTAATCCTTCCAATGATGAATTGGGAGGATTTTTTTATTATGGCTTAAGCCAGTTGAGCTCGCGAAGCGTGCGAAACAGAAAACCACCTGCTATGCGGGTGGTGTAGTCCATGCTTATAGCAAAAAACC
>NZ_QJOT01000017.1:0-86797 GCF_013393165.1 Paenibacillus sp. 79R4
AAGCCGCCGCAGGCGGAAGGTCGCCGGGCACCGGGCGGCGGCCCGGGGACGCCCCCGGCGCGCAGCAACCGCGCGCGGCGGGGCAAGAGCGGAAGACGGCTGAACAGCGCGTCTTCATCAAGATCACGGCGGCGGCGGAGAACGCCGGCCTGCTCGTGCAGCTGAAGCAGCTGCTTCAGCTGCATCCTGGCCCACTGGCCACGGTGCTGTTCTACGAAAGCACCGGGAAGCTGCTCGCGCTTTCAAATCGCTACAGCATCAAACCAACGCCTGACTTGCTCCATGAGATGGAGCAAATGCGGGGGCAGGATACGGTGAGGATCAGATAAACTCGATTATAAATAAAGAGAAAACGCTTGGTTTTGAATAAAAGGCTTGCTAAAATGCAGGCTTTTTTTCTTTAACACGCCCAATCCCTCATTTTTACTGAAATGCATTAATGCAGGAGCTCCATATTCTTATGCCGTTTTTATCTCGTATCGAACAGCAAAAACTCATAATCTCGTTATAGCGGGCCTATTTTGTTAATAAATAAATCCCAATGAGCCTTCTCCAATCCTTTGTCATTTTAACCTCCTTAATTAATAGAAATAAACGCCCCGATTCCATAGCGATATGGATGGGGCGTTTTTCGTAAGATGATCATCAGTTATCAGTATATTAGTAATTGGATTGTTTATCCAATCCCAGTGAGGCTGCTATAATAATTGGCTGTTTCAAAATCGCCATTTTGCCTGTCGGATTTCAGCTTTTTAGGGTTAGAGAATATATTGGTGCCTGGATGAGATGATAAAATTCCGTATTGCAAAAAAACCAACATTTAGGTTTTGATTATTCATTCTTGAATTGCCTTATTAGAGGTTTTTTTATGAACATTTTATGTGACACCTGCATACACTTAGGAACACGAGAGGACAGGGAGCGGGGGCAAGGGAGGTTATCGTTGAGACGTTTACAAAATACTGACTCGCTGCTGGGCGATAAACACGCGTGTACAGCCTTAAAATTGATATTAAGCGCAGGAAGGCTGGAGGATATAACCGGCCAGGCAGCTTTTAAGAACTTATAAATGTTGAACATGGTGCAAGACGCCAGTAAAATTTTCGGCATAAAAGAGAACGCGCTGCGAACATTTGAAATCCGTAATTTCGCGCAGAAATGCGGAGGATAAATGTGCATTTTACATTTTTTAAATAGGGTCAACACGAAGCTCTTGGGAGGGAAAACAATGTCATTTGAATTAGCGGAAGCGCAGTTGTTGAAACGGGGAGTAAAACTTGAGGAGATTGCCCAAATTGTTTATAAGCTTCAATTGCCGTATCATGATGATTTGACGGTAGAACAATGCTATGATAGCGTGAAGGCGGTATTGCAAAAACGCGAGGTTCAGTATACGCTTTTTACGGGAATTGCACTTGATGAACTGGCGGAGCGAAAGCTGCTCCCTGAGCCTTTGCAATCGATTATGGAAGCGGATGAGCCGCTCTATGGCGTGGATGAGACGATGGCGCTGGGCATCACTAGCGTGTTTGGAATGATTGGGCTGACGAGCTTTGGTTATCTGGACAAGGTTAAGCCGGATTTGATCGGCAGACTGAATAATCAGGGAGATCATATTCATGTTTATTTGGATGATCTGGTCGCGGGGCTTGCTGCCGCTGCTTCGGCACGGATCGCCCATAAAAGTCAAAAGGCAACAAACTACTCCAAGGGCTGATTTATTGGTCTATAATGCGTGTTCAACAACTCTGCCCGACTTGTTGAACTTCCTCTAATTAAGTCATAAAATGCCGGAGTTTATGCGGACTCCGGCTTGTTTTTAACTCCCTTGCTCTGTTGCGGGACTTTTGAACATTATGTTATCATTACTCTATTATACGGGCTTTAGTTGAGAGGTTAGGGGGCTTTGAGTAGGGCATGTGGACCGTAATGTATATTGCTCCTACCGCTAAGATTGCGGAAATGATCAAGTCAAAACTCACAGAGGAAGGCTTTCTAGTCCAAACACGTCCTGTTAATTTATCCAAACAGCAGTTTGAAATATTGGTTCCTTCAGGGGAACTGGAAGAAGTTCAAGAAGTGTTGAATTCAATATTGCATCCATAAATGACAAGGAGACAACATTACATGTTATGTCCTTGTTTTCAGGTGCAATAGAGGATGTTCAGAAAGTCGGCTTTGTATAAAGACACCGATTGAAGTCATTCAAGGAGGAGCGACCGCGACTCAAAGACAAGCTTTCCTGCGGTATAGATTTCATCAGCTTCCGCTGATAAGAAATAGATACTATACCGACACGAAGTAGCACTGAAAGGTGCATTTCGGCATCGAAGCCGAACCTAAGCTGATGCTTACAAAGTCATGATTTGAGAGGGACGTCCCGGATACTCACGTACCCCAGGCGTACGTTGTGCTTCTCATGCAAAGCCTTGTCCAATCTTCTCGGTGCTGAAAATTGGCCTTTTTGAACACATACTAAATAATAAATTAACGGCTGAAGAGGTGTAGCTGTGTTTAAAGACTTATTTCAGAAAAAAAGAAAATACGCGACCATTCCTTCAGAACGTTTGGGGAGCGACGCGAATGCTACGTCGGCGGAACGGCCGAAGCGTGAAATCCCGGAAGGTCTGATGAATAAGTGCAGCCGCTGCGGCAGCATACAATACAGTAAGGAGCTTGAAAAGAACCTTAAGGTATGTCCTTCTTGCGGCTATCATATGCGCCTCAACGCGATGGAACGGATCCGTATGACGATGGATGAAGATAGCTTCCTCGAATATGATCGGGATCTGGTATCCGAAGACCCGCTTGAGTTCCCGGGATATGCGACGAAGCTGGAGCAGCAGGCCCTGAAGTCGGGATTGCGTGAAGCGGTCGTGACCGGTGAAGGAACGATTGGAGGATTTCCGGTCGTGGTTGCTGTAATGAGTTTTGATTTCTTTACGGGGAGCATGGGCTCGGCTGTAGGCGAGAAAATTACGCGCGCCATTGAAGCGGCTACAGAAAAACGCCTCCCTATCATTATTTTCTCAACATCGGGTGGGGCCCGTATGCAGGAGAGTATCCTCAGTCTGATGCAAATGGCGAAGACAAGTGCGGCTCTAGCCCGTCATCATGAGCAGGGTGGATTCTATATCTCGGTCATTACCGATCCGACTACCGGTGGGGTATCGGCCAGCTTTGCTATGCTTGGTGATATTATCATCGCTGAGCCGGGAGCTGTGTTCGGATTTGCCGGCAGAATTGTGATTGAGCAGACGATTCGTCAGAAGCTGCCGGAGGATTTCCAGACCGCGGAATTTAACCTGCAGCACGGTCAGCTGGACCTTGTTGTTCATCGGAAAGAGCTTAAGGCAATGCTGACCAAATTGATCGACTTGCACAGCGTGAAGGGAGGAGCATAAATGGCTGGAGAATTGCCTTTTGAGACACCTCTTGTGAAACTGCGCGAGAAAATTAATGAACTGAAGCAGTTTGGTCAGGAGAAGGGAATCGATTTCAGCGAAGAAGTTGCACGGCTGGAGGAACGTTACAAGCAGCTGGAGGAAGAAATATACAGCTACATATCGCCATCGCAGAAGATGCATCTGGCCAGACATCATCAGCGTCCAACCTCGTTGGACCTGATTAATCTGATCTTTGAAGATTTTATTGAACTGCATGGGGACCGTCTATTTGGGGACGATTTAGCCATAGTGGGCGGTCTGGCTAAACTGGATGGAACCGCTGTTACGGTCGTCGGCCAGCAGCGCGGCAAGGATACGAAGGACAATATCGCCCGATTCTTCGGCAGCCCGCATCCGGAAGGGTTCCGCAAGGCGCTGAGACTGATGCATCAGGCGGAAAAGTTCGGCAGACCTGTGATCACCTTTATCGATACCAAAGGCGCTTATCCGGGCAGTACAGCGGAGGAGAGGGGACAATCCGAGGCGATCGCCCGCAACCTGCTGGAGATGGCCGGGCTTCGCGTACCTGTTATTTGCGTAGTGATTGGCGAAGGCGGCAGCGGAGGTGCTCTGGCACTGGGGGTCGGCAACCGGGTCCTGATGCTGGAGAATGCTATATATTCTGCAATCTCGCCAAACGGAGCGGCCTCGATCCTGTGGAAGGATGCCTCCAAGGCGGATATGGCTGCCGAAGCAATGAGGATTACTGCCCAGGACCTGCTGGAGATGGAAGTCATCGAAGGGATTATTCCTGAACCGCGCGGTGGTGCTCATCGTGATTATGAGACGACTGCAGCAGCGATCAAACAGGAATTGCTTGTTCAATTGCAGGAACTGTCCGTTATGAATTCGGACGAGCTGCTGGAGGATCGCTACAGAAAGTTTCGTAAAATCGGCAAATTTACGGAGCAGGCAAGAATGGAAGTCGAGCTTTCCGACTCCGATGAAGCGGCAACCGCAGAGCCTGTGCCGGAAGTCAAGCCAGAGCCGGATGAGAAACATGCCGAAGATAAGGATAAAGTTGTTATAGAATCTTCCGGTTCAGGAAATGAATAGGACAGTTATATTGTTAATATGACAAATTCCCTATACAAATCGGTTAAACTGTAGTAAATTTAGTTGTTGGAAAAGATGAATCAAAAAAGTATAGAGAGAACATTAAAACGGAGGAAACCCAAAATGCGCAAAACAAAAATCGTATGTACTATCGGTCCTTCCAGTGAATCGTTAGAAAACACCAAGAAATTAATCATGGCCGGAATGAACGTTGCTCGCCTGAACTTCTCGCATGGTGATTTCGAGGAGCATGGCAACAGAATCAAGACGATTCGCCAAGCGAGCCAAGAGTTGGGGAAAACGATCGCCATACTGCTGGACACCAAAGGTCCTGAAATTCGTACCGGTAAATTGAAAGAAGAACCAATTGAACTTGTACAAGACGAGTTCATCACTTTGACCACCGAAGAAATCCTCGGTGACAAGAACCGTATCTCCGTCACTTACAAAGAGCTTCCTGGAGATGTGAAAGTGGGTTCGACTATTCTGATCGACGATGGTCTGATCGGATTGGCCGTTGAAGAAGTTCAAGGTACGGAAATCAAATGCCGCATTGTTAATGGCGGTACGATCAAGAGCAAGAAGGGTGTTAACGTTCCAGGCGTGAACATCTCTTTGCCAGGTATTACAGAGAAAGACGCTAACGATATCAAGTTTGGGATTGAACAAGGCATCGATTTCATTGCGGCTTCCTTCGTTCGTAAAGCAAGCGACGTACTTGAAATTCGTAAACTGCTCGAAAGCTCGAACGCAGCACACATCCAGATTATCTCCAAAATTGAGAACCAGCAAGGTGTGGACAACCTGGATGAAATCCTTGAAGTGTCCGACGGCTTGATGGTAGCACGTGGTGACCTTGGCGTGGAAATTCCTGCTGAAGATGTGCCGCTCGTGCAAAAATTGATGATCGAGAAATGTAACCGCGTTGGCAAGCCAGTTATTACGGCAACGCAAATGCTGGACTCCATGCAACGCAACCCGAGACCTACTCGCGCTGAAGCAAGTGACGTAGCGAATGCAATCCTTGACGGTACAGATGCAATCATGCTTTCCGGTGAGACAGCTGCTGGTAAATATCCGGTTGAGTCTGTTCAGACGATGTCCCGCATCGCTGAGAAGGCTGAATCTGCGCTTGATTATCATGGTATTCTCGTGAAGCAAAGAATCGCTCAAGAGACTACTGTTACCGAAGCAATCAGCCAAGCTGTTACAACTTCTGCGCTTGAACTGAACGCTAAGGCAATCATTACTTCGACAGAAACGGGTTATACAGCTCGCATGGTATCGAAGTATCGTCCGCAAGCACCGATCATTGCTGTAACGACCCAAGAACAAACCTTGCGTCGCCTTGCTTTGAACTGGGGCGTTATTCCGGTTAAAGGCCATACAGCTACATCAACGGATGAAATGTTCGACAATGCTATGAAGGGCGGACTTGAATCCGGTGTCGTTGTTGATGGAGATCTCGTAGTCATTACTGCTGGAATTCCTCTGGGAAGCTCCGGTTCGACGAACCTGATCAAGGTTGGCCAAGTTCATAATTAATGGATAAGATGCACGGATATAGTGCATGGAGATAAGAAGCAATGGGACAACCGGCAACGGTGTGCCATTGCTTTTTTTTCAATAGATATCGATATATTTAAGCACAAGAGGAGGAATTATAGAGCATGTATGTAAGCGAGCTCGGCATCACGCCTAAATATTTTGAATATGATATGATGGGGATTATTTATCACTCGCATTATTTGGAGTGGTTTGAGGTCGGCCGGTTGAAATTAATCCAGGACCTGGGCTTGAGTTATTTCGAGATGGAGCAGTCCGGTTATATCTCCCCGGTTCAGGAGATGAAGGTCGAATATAAGCGGGGAGTCCGTTATGGTGAAGAGGTGCTGCTTCGCACCTGGATCAAGCAGAACGGGGGAGTTAAGACCGAATATGCTTATGAAGTGTTTAACGGTGAGGGGACATTATGCGTTGTAGGTACATCGGTCCATTATGTCGTTAGGTGCGAGGACTTTAAGCCTGTGCAATTCAAAAAAGTGTTTCCTGAATGGTATGCTGCATTTGAGAAAGCAAGCAAGTCCTGAACAATTTTGATTCTGGAGTCTCAAAACGGTAAAATATGATTCATAGGTATTTTTTGCTGAAGAAACTTGCTGGTGAAAAGGAGTTATTTATGCGCAAATGGATTGCCGTTTTGATTGTATTATTTCCAATTGTAGAGTTTTGGGGATATGCTGAGGTTGGTGGAAGGCTGGGCGTAGGCAAGACGATCTTCCTGACCGTTGCGACTTCGATCATCGGCGGCTTGATGATGCAGTTCGAAGGCAGCAAAGTGATGGCAGATGCGAAATCGCAAATGAATGGCGGACAGATTCCCGGACGCACGATGTTGGATGGAATGTGTGTATTCTTTGGGGGGATTCTGCTGCTGATTCCCGGCTTCGTTACGGACATTATCGGGTTTACGATGGTGTTCCCGCTCACCCGTATGATCTACCGGAAGCTGCTCTTGAAATGGATAGAGAAGAAGATGAAGGATGGTTCGATCACCTTTTATCGCCGTTGACTTATCTCGGTTTCATGTATACAATATTTTAAATTGAATGTTCAAAAGTCCGGTTTTCAGCACCAAAGCGGATGAGATTCTATATCGCCAGAAAAGCTGCTGCTGAATTATAGCCGCTTATCCATGAATTTGGATGGATTGGTTTTCTTATCGAAGGCGGACTTTTTAACTATCTATATAAAATTCTACGATCGGGAGAGTAGCTTATACTAACCTGCAATTAGCGAGCCGGGAGGGTGCAAGCCGGTGCAGAACAGGATGAGCGAAGCGCACCCGGGAGATGGTCTTCTGAAGCTAAGGTGAGTAGGGAGATCCGGCAGCTGGACGTTAACCAGCCTTAAGCAGGTTGGATCAGCAGGTCCGGCACGTAGAGTGGTACCGCGGGAATATAAGTCTCTCGTCTCTTCAATAGAGATGAGGGGCTTTTTTATTTGTTATTTTGGATATAGAAATAAGGAGCTGAAGATTATGGATATGGCAAAATCAAAAGTTGCACAATGGATCTCGGAGCTGCTGGCCGATACTCCTGCACAGGAGATACTGGCGTTGCTGGAGTATCCGAAGGAGGGGGCGCTGGGGGATCTGTCCCTGCCCTGCTTCAAACTTAGCAAGAAGCTGCGGAAATCTCCGCTGCAGATTGCTGCTGAGCTGAAAGAAGCGCTGGAGCCGAAGGCAGCGGAAGGTGATTTTATCGACCGGATCGAGTCGGTGTCCGGATACTTGAATTTCTTCCTGAAGCAGAGCTACCTCGCCGGGAGCGTCGTGCATACGATTCTTAACGCAGGAGAGCGTTACGGATCTAAAGATATCGGCGCCGGGAAGACGATCGTGATCGATTTCTCCTCGCCCAATATCGCCAAGCCATTTCACGTTGGCCATCTGCGTTCAACGGTTATCGGCAATGCGCTCTATCGGATTCATTCCTTCTTAGGCTATCAATCCATCGGGATTAACCATCTGGGCGATTGGGGCACTCAGTTCGGGAAATTGATTGTCGCCTATCGGCTATGGGGCGATGAAGCACGGCTGGAGCAAGGCGCGATTGATGAGCTGCTGGGTCTGTATGTAAAGTTCCATGAGGAAGCAGAGCGTGATCCTGGTCTGGAGGATGAAGCGAGAGCCTGCTTCCTGAAGATGGAGCAAGGTAACGAGGAAGTGCTGGCCCTTTGGCAGCGCTTTGTCGATATCAGTCTGGCGGAATTCCAGAAAATATATGACCTGCTCGGTGTGGAATTCGATTATTTTACAGGGGAGAGCTTCTATAACGATAAGATGGAGCCGGTGATCCAGGAGCTGAAGGATAAACAGCTTCTGGAGGAGGATGAAGGGGCCTGGCTTGTTCGTCTCGATCAATACAACATGGCTCCGGCTTTGATGCTAAAGAAGGATGGAAGCACCCTTTACCATACTCGGGATGTGACGGCGGCGCTCTACCGTAAGCAGACCTATTCATTCGACAAGGCGTTGTATGTCACGGACTACGCCCAGAATCTGCATTTTGCCCAGTTGTTCAAGGTTGTAGGGCTGATGGGCTATGACTGGGCAGAGGACGAGATGATCCATGTTCCCTTTGGCCGAGTGACTCTGGAGGGGATGAGCTTATCGACCCGTAAAGGCAATGTCGTGAAGCTGGAGGAAGTGCTGGAGCAGACGATTAAGAAGGTTAAGGAAATTATCGAAGTCAAAAATCCGCAGCTGCAAAATAAAGATGAGGTAGCCCGTCAGGTCGGAGTTGGCGCTGTCATCTTTAATGATTTGAGTGCGAACCGGATTAAGGATATCGTCTTCTCCTGGGATAATGCGCTTAGCTTCGAGGGCGAGACGGGGCCATATGTGCAGTATTGCTATGCGAGAACCTGCAGTGTATTGCGTAAAGCGGCTGCGGATCTCCCTCCCGGCAAGAAGATGGTCGAGGCCTCACTACTGGCCGAGCAATTCGATCCCGGCAAGCTGCAGTATTCTACGGAGATTGCTATATTAAAGGAATTGGCCTTGTTCCCGGAACGGATCGTACAAGCCGCAGTCAAGCTAGAGCCGTCGATCGTTACTCGCTATTTAATTGACCTTGCCCAGGCTTTCAACCGCTTTTATCATGATTGCCCGATTCTTGTGGAAGATGAGAAGCTAAGAGCGGCTCGTCTTGCTTTGGTCAAGTGCGTGCAAATTACACTTCAAAATGGATTCCGTCTGATCGGATTGCAAGCACCGGAGGAAATGTAGCTGTATAAGGGAGACGCGCGGCATTATTGCGTTCTTCCGTTCATGATATAGTCCCTCAGCTCATGGAAGACGCCGGCTTTAATAACGGCATTAATGACGACGAGGGCGACGGGCCCGATAATAAGCCCGAGTACGCCGAACAGCTGCAAGCCGACGAACAAAGAGATCATAGTAGGCAATGGATCGAGCCCGACGCTAGTCGCCAGCACCTTGGGCTCGATCAGTTGTCTGGATACAAGAACAACTCCGTATAAAATAGAAAGCCCGATGCCCAGCGCGATGTTGCCTGTCATGAAGGCATAGACGAGCCACGGGATGAGAATCGTGCCGACGCCTAAGTAAGGCAGCAAATCGACCAGTCCGATCAGAATAGCATAAGTTACCGGTGAATCGACTCGCAGGATGAGAAGTCCGATGCAGACGACGAAGGCGGTAATCGAGATCATAATGAACTGGGCCCGCAGGTACCCGAATAACGCCATTTGCAAATTGTTCCGTATAACCCCTCCCATTTTGAACCATCCCTTAGGCATAATTCCGAGGATCATCCGCTTGTTCTTATCCCAACCGTTGCTAATGAAGAAGGCAGACAGCAGGATAATTAATAAAATCAGGCCCAGGCTGGGCAATGAGGTAATCACGTTAATGACTCCATTAAGGAAGCTGGTAATGATTCGGGAAATGGCGTTGCTAATCGTTAGCGCAGCATTATCAATATTTTTAGTGAAGGTGTCGCCGTAGCCTGGATTCCGTACGATAAAAGAATTTATTTCATTAAACAGTCTTTGCAGCTCCTCGTTCTGGCCCCAAGAGATGAACTGATCGCGCCACTCCCCGATATGCTCATTAGCGGTGTCCGCAAGATGAATCATTTCCTTAACCATACGGGTGACGGCAGCTGTAATGACGATGGCTCCGGCTGAGAAGTAGACAAGTATGGCCAGTATGACGGAAGCCCAGCGCGGCAGCTTTAAGGTCTCTTGCATCCACTGGACAAATGGATTCATGGCATAGGCGATAATCCATGCGATCAGAAAAGGGTATATGAGCGGCAGTACCCAATAAAATGTAAGGCAAACTGCCAGCACCGCAAGACATACCCAGGCACCGCGCAGTACTCGTTTTACAACCATGTAATCCATTCGTATCCCCCCTTTTTTGGATTGGACAGGTTTTACTCTATTTCTATTTCTCTTTCAAAATTAGTATTACAGAAACAAAATTTATTGGATGATGTGACTTTTGTCGTTGCAATTCGGAAGAGATTACAAAAATTTCTTTATATGTGTGAAAAAATAATTTGATGTGTCTATAACGACTCAAGTTGTTCCCTTGCTCCTAGAAATCCAGTATGATTATTTAAAAGAGTTTTAGTGTCAGTTCCTCCCTAATATTTCATCCGCGATGCTATATTACGAAAATTTTAAACTTCAAAATTGAAAATGTTTTCAATGGTTTATTTTCCCAATTTCGTATTTGAAGGAGAGATGTACATGACAGCTACCAAAGGACTTGAGGGCATTGTCGCTGCGACTTCCTCAATCAGCTCCATACATGATGGCGTGCTGGCTTATCGAGGCATTAATATCGATGATCTGGCGGAACGGGCAAGTTTCGAAGAGACTGCTTATTTGCTCTGGTATGGGAAGCTGCCAACTCAGACCCAGCTTGCTTTTCTGCAGCAGCAGTTGAGTGATTTTGCGGCTATTCCGGAGCCATTGCTGGCTCAATTGAAGTTGTTCCCGTCCGATGCCAACACGATGGCTGTTTTGCGTACGGCCGTATCGGCACTAGCTCTATATGATGAAAATGCGAATGACATCTCCAGAGAAAGCAATCAGATTAAGGCAATTAAATTACAAGCGCAGATTCCTACAATTATTGCCGCTTTTGCCCGGATTCGCGAAGGCAAGGAGCCGCTCGCTCCATTGAAGAATGTATCAATCGCGCACAATTTTCTGTATATGATGACGGGTGAAGAACCGGATGTTGTAGCCGTCAAAGCTCTGGACCAGGCGCTTGTGCTGCACGCGGACCATGAGCTGAATGCATCAACCTTCTCGGCTCGCGTGACCATTGCGACACTCTCGGATATTTATTCGGGGATCACGGCTGCGATTGGAACCCTGAAGGGACCGCTGCACGGTGGAGCCAATGAAGCGGTGATGAAGATGCTGTCCGAAATCGGCAGCCTTGATAATGTAGAGCCTTATATTCTAAATAAGATTGCGAACAGAGAGAAGATTATGGGCTTTGGACATCGCGTATACAAGAATGGCGATCCGCGTGCCAAACATCTACAGAAGATGTCTCGACAGCTCGGCTTGCTTAAGGGAGATTCCACCTTATTCGAGATGTCAGCAAGAATTGAAGAATTGGTAACGGGCCAAAAGGGTCTTAGACCCAATGTCGATTTCTATTCTGCTTCGGTATATACCATGCTTGGAATTCCATCCGATTTATTTACTCCGATCTTCGCGATCAGCCGCTTGTCCGGTTGGTCTGCGCATATTCTCGAACAGCTTGACGATAACCGGATTATTCGTCCGCGCGCTGAATACACGGGTCTTATCAATCAGAAATATATTCCAATTGATCTCAGATAATGGTCTGGCGGGAAATCTTCCCGCCAGTAGTTAATACATGCCTAAATTTGGCTTCGGGAAGGTTGGATGAAGCAGGAGCAGGAGAAGTGCAGCGTATATAGTTAGTACGTGAGCACTTAAGATGTTTCCTCAGGAAACATCACTTCGTAAGCATTCGCTTAGGCCTGCGGGTTCAAGCTTCAATGCCGATATGCACCTTTTAGTGCTGCTTCCTGTTAGATATAAAATTTATTCCTTATCAACGGAAGCTGATGAAATTTTATATCGCAAGAAAACCCGCCTTTTTCATCTCGCGATCGCTTAAGCCTTGAATTGGCCAAGTTTTGTTTTTTATCAAAGAGGGACTTTTTAAACAACCTTTGTTAGAATGAGAATCAGGTGAATAGCCTGTTCATTAAATATATACGAGGAGGAACCTATAAACATGCTGCAACTTACTAAGTTTGACCTTCCAACAGAAGGAGAAAAAATCGTAATCGATAACGGCAAATTGCAAGTTCCTAACAACCCAGTTATCCCGTTCATTGAAGGGGATGGAACAGGCCGTGACATTTGGAGAGCGTCCAAGCGCGTATTGGATGCTGCGGTTGAGAAAGCATACAAAGGCGAGAAGAAGATCGCCTGGTATGAAGTTTTTGCAGGGGAAAAAGCTTTTAATACATACGGAGAATGGCTGCCGGCTGATACGCTGACTGCAATCCGTGAGTATATTGTAGCGATCAAAGGGCCGCTTACTACGCCGATCGGTGGGGGGATTCGCTCCTTGAACGTGGCGCTGCGCCAAGAGCTTGACCTGTATGTATGTCTGCGTCCTGTACGTTATTTTGACGGCGTACCTTCTCCGGTGAAGCGTCCGGAGCTGGTAGATATGGTTATTTTCCGCGAGAATACAGAGGATATTTATGCAGGCATCGAATACAAGGAAGGCTCTGAAGAAGTGAAGAAGGTGCTGAGCTTCCTGCAAAATGAGATGGGCGTTAATAAAATTCGCTTCCCTGAGACTTCGGGTATCGGTATTAAGCCGGTGTCAGAGGAAGGCTCGAAGCGATTGGTTCGCGCGGCAGTTGAATATGCGATCAAGCATAGCCGCAAGAGCGTAACGCTCGTTCACAAAGGGAACATTATGAAGTTCACAGAAGGCGCCTTTAAAAATTGGGGCTATGAAGTGGCTGAAGCCGAGTTCGGCGATAAAGTGTTCACATGGGCGGAGTATGACCGCATTAAGGAGCAATCCGGTGCAGATGCTGCCAACAAGGCGCAGGAGGATGCGCTTGCAGCTGGCAAGATCCTCATTAAGGATGCGATTGCTGATATTGCCTTGCAACAGGTATTGACGCGTCCGACTGATTTTGATGTGATCGCTACGCTGAACTTGAACGGCGACTACTTGTCCGACGCTCTGGCAGCGCAAGTAGGCGGGATTGGTATTGCTCCGGGAGCGAATATCAACTATGTAACAGGACACGCCATCTTTGAAGCTACGCACGGTACGGCTCCGAAATATGCGGATCTGGACGTGGTAAATCCGGGTTCGGTTATTTTGTCTGGCGTTATGCTGCTTGAGCATTTGGGCTGGCAGGAAGCGGCTGACCTGATCTATAACGGACTGGAGGCCTCGATCAACAACAAGACGGTAACTTATGACTTTGCCCGTCTGATGGAAGGCGCAACAGAAGTGAAATGCTCGGAATTTGCCGATCACGTCATTAAAAATATGTAATAGAATTAGGTCTGTTCAAAAAGGCCGATTTTCAACACCGTGAAGGTTGGGTAAATCCAGGGACTGGGGAAGCGGAGCGCAGGAAAAGGCTGCGTGAGCAACGGAAGGGCCCGGCTGAATTCAGGATTCGATGCCGAGCCTGCTCCCTGCTTCACTTTGGGTTAGATATAGAATTTATGAGTGAGTGATCAGCTCGGCTGATGAAAATTCTATATGGCAGAAAACCTACCTTTAAGTCGCTTGTTCGCTCAACTTTAAATTAGCCCTGCTGAGGTTTTCTTATCAAAAGCGGACTTTTTGAACAACCTCTAATAAGGAGCCTGGAAGAACGCTCGTTATTCTAGTTGGTAGTCTTCAAGAGGAAGGAGTCTCCTTTGGCAGGAGGCTCCTTTTAATTATTGGCAATGATAGGTATAATAGATTGTAATAAATCTAATTTATTTTGGAAGGATGATCAAGTTGTATAAGTTTATGCTATTTCTGCATATCGTAGGCACCTTGGCGTTAGGGTTCTATCTGGTGCTGCCTTTTGTAATGGCCAAAGTTAATAAATTGTCCTCTGCCGCGCAGGAAGGGACCATGAGCGCTGTGAAATCGCTGAACACCTTCGCACAGATTGGCCTTGTCATTCAATTATTAAGTGGCGGGTATATGATCAGCAAGGGAGAATATTCCGTACCTTGGATGATCATTATTGTTATCTTGTTCCTCGGCATCGGCGCTGTAGGCGGTATTATGGGCAAACCGCTGCGTCTGGCGATCGAAGGGATCCGTGCAAATCGCAGCATTTCCGCTGAGAGCAGCAAGCTGGCTACGTTAAGCTATGTGGTAGCGCTGCTTGTACTCCTGATCAGCTTCTTCATGGTATTTAGCTCTATCATTTAATCTATCGTATTAAAATAAATTCAGTAGCTCCTGATCATCATCTACTCGATGGTGGTCGGGAGTTTTTTGTATTGTCATGCGCATAACCGCATAACCTGCTTTCCTCAGGCCATCTTAATAAAGATGGACCATAACTGAACAGAAAGGAAGCGACATATCAATATGGCTAGTAGTGGGCAGAGTAAACCAACGATGCCGCCGCAGCATCAGAATCAACAGCCTGGGTTGGAGCATAAGATGAAACCCTTGCCGGACTATGAGGGACCCTATAAAGCGGCGGGGAAGCTGATGAATAAAGTCGCCCTGATCACTGGCGCTGATAGCGGCATAGGAAGGGCGGTTGCCGTTGCTTATGCAAAAGAAGGAGCAGATATCGCCGTTGTCTATTTAAGTGAGCATGAGGATGCTGCGAAGACGAAGCGAGAGGTTGAGCAGGAAGGCAGAAAATGTTTGCTGATCCCGGGAGATATCGGCAATGAGAGCTTTGCGAAGCAGGCTGTTCAGCAAACCGTAGAGCAGCTGGGAGGACTGGACATTCTCGTAAACAATGCCGGTGAGCAGCACCCGCAGCAGGATATAGCGGCTATTACCTCCCAGCAGCTTGAGAAGACCTTCCGCACGAATGTTTTTGGCATGTTTTATCTGACACAGGCGGCGTTACCGCATATGAAAAAAGGCAGTGCGATTATTAACACGGCTTCTATAACCGCTTACAGGGGCAACCCCACGTTAATTGACTATTCGGCATCCAAGGGGGCGATCGTCAGTTTCACCCGCGCCCTGTCGATGAACATCGTGGGCAAGACCGGGGTTCGTGTCAATGCTGTGGCCCCAGGCCCGATCTGGACGCCGCTGATCCCTTCGACCTTCGATGAACAGCAAGTATCCAAGTTCGGCGGGGACACGCCGATGCAGCGCCCTGGCCAGCCGGAGGAACTCGCCCCGGCGTACGTCTATCTGGCTTGCGACGACTCCTCCTACATGAGCGGGCAAGTGCTCCACATCAACGGCGGAGAGATCGTCAACGGCTAACCGAGTGTGAAGCGGAGTAGTGAGCGTGGAGAAGAGTAATGAGTGTGGATGAGAGTAATGAGTGTGGATGAGAGTAATGAGTTGTGGAGAAGAGTAATGAGTTGTGGAGAAGGCTAATGAGTGAGAGTAGAATAATGAGTAAGAGTAGAGTAATGAGCGTGAAGTAGAGTAATGAGTGTGAAGCAGAGTAATGTGTATGAAGCAAAGAAATGAGCATGAAGCAGAGTAATTGAGCGTGGAGCAAAGTAAGCGCTAGGAATTCAAAAGCCCTCTTGATAGGCTTCCGTTAAAAGAAGCTGGGTCAAGGGGGCTTAATCTTACTCGGAACAAACTCTAACGAAACAGGGTATCGCTATTTGAGCAAAAACAGGCGATTTGAAATTCTAACGAAACAGAGTATCGTTATTAAGCCAAATATACAAAATAAACCCTCGATTTGGCCTAAATAACGATATGGTGTTTCGTTAGATTAAAATCGTCACGGATTTCGAGGTAATAACGTGTTGTAGTTTCGTTAGAGATACACCTGTCCGAGGCTGAGCTAGCGATAGAGCTTGAGCCAATTTGGGCAGAAGTGGGCCGGAAGCTGGATAGCAGCCGTGGCATCACGGAGTTGCGGCGCCGCCCCCGAGCCCGACTGCGACCCGATGCTAATTATTGTTCCGGTTGCTCGGATAGCTCATCCAGCGTCATTTCGAATCCGGGGGCAAAATGCTCCAGGAAATAGCCGATTTCCGGCAGGTTCAGCACATCCAGCTTGTCATAGAGCTGTTCCTTCGCGACGGCGAACTCCCGGTTGCCGCAGGTGAGCTCCCAGGTGCATTTTAAATAGGCATCAAGGCTGTCGGCCGCTTTGACATATTTTAATAGCTCAGCATCCGCCGGGTTCGTGTCTGTTCCATTGGGGAACAGCATGATCTGGTAGCTGCTGCGAAGCTCCGGCGGCACCATGGACAGCAAGCGCTCGCCGGCAATGCTCTCCATCTCGCGGAAGCTGCCGAGCAGCTTTGGATTATGATGCTTTACCGGGGTTGGAATATCGCCGGTGAATACCTCGGTGGCATCATGGAATAAGGCCAGTGTGGCAGCACGTTCCGCATTCAGCTGACGCTGGAACAGCTTATTGCCGATCTCACAGAGCAGGTGGGCAAGCAGGGCGACATGGAAGGAATGCTCAGCTACATTTTCTTCCGTGGTGCTTCGCATTAGGCTCCATCGTTTGATCGAGCGCAGGCGATACATATAAGCGGAAAAATGATAATTCATCAGTGATAAACCTCTCTTTTTTTAGGGAAAAGTCTGTATAATTTTGTAACCTGAAGCATGGTACTATGTTATTATAAAGCTATTGAAGAGGATAAAGCTATCGGCAGTATGCAATGATTGTAATGCTTTTGTGTCATTTTGGACAATCGAGAGGAGAGCATGGTCTATGCAACAAATTCAAGAGAGTATTTATGAATTGATTGTTGAAACTTCGACGAATTTACCCGGCGATGTACGACGGGCGATTAATCGCGGAAAAGCGCGGGAGAATCAGGCGACACGGGCCGGGCTGGCTCTGTCGACGATCTCGAAGAACATTACGATGGCCGAAGAACAAGTGTCTCCGATCTGTCAGGATACAGGGATGCCTACCTTTATTATTCATACACCGATAGGCGTCAATCAGCTTGAAATTAAAAGAGCGATCCAGGCAGCGCTGCAAAAGGCGACCAAGGAGGGCAAGCTGCGTCCGAATTCTGTGGATTCGCTGACAGGGGAGAATAGCGGCGATAATCTCGGTCCGGGCACGCCGGTGGTTCATTTTGAACAGTGGGAGAATGATTATATAGATATGCGTCTGATCCTCAAAGGCGGCGGCTGTGAGAATAAGAACATCCAATACTCGCTGCCGACAGAGCTTGAAGGACTTGGACGTGCTGGTCGAGACCTGGACGGTATCCGTAAGTGTATTTTGCACGCCGTATATCAGGCACAAGGACAAGGATGCAGCGCCGGATTCATTGGCGTTGGCATCGGTGGGGACAGAACGACGGGCTATGAACTGGCCAAACAGCAATTGTTCCGTCAAGTAGAAGATGTGAATCCGAACTCCGAACTGCAACGGTTGGAGGACTATATTTTGGATAAAGCGAATGAGCTGGGGATTGGGACAATGGGCTTTGGCGGGGAGGTTACCTTATTAGGCTGCAAGATCGGCGCGGCTAATCGCTTGCCGGCGAGCTTCTTCGTCTCGGTAGCCTACAATTGCTGGGCTTTCCGCCGTCAAGGCGTGGAGATCGATCCGGCTACAGGCGGCATCGATAAATGGATCTATGAACGGGGGAATGAGGAACCGTCTGCACCACAGACCACCGCTCAAGCAGCTGATCACGCCACAGAACAGACCGCGGCATCTCAGTCTCGTGAGATCGTGCTGCAGACTCCGATTACTGAGGAGCAAATCCGCAGCTTGCGGGTCGGCGATGTTGTTATTATTCAAGGCGAGATGCATACCGGTCGGGATGCGCTGCATAAATACTTGCTTGATCATGATGCACCGGTGGATCTTAACGGAGCGGTTATATATCACTGCGGACCGGTAATGCTTAAGGATGAAGAAGGCTGGCATGTGAAGGCGGCAGGACCGACGACAAGTATCCGGGAGGAGCCTTACCAAGCGGAGATTATCAAGAAATTTGGCATTCGCGCAGTGATCGGCAAAGGCGGAATGGGGCCGAGAACGCTCGCAGCATTGAAGGAGCATGGGGGCGTTTATTTAAATGCGATCGGCGGAGCGGCGCAATATTATGCGGAATGCTTCAAGAAGGTGAACGGTGTCGACTTCCTTGAATTTGGTATTCCGGAAGCGATGTGGCATTTGGGAGTCGAAGGATTTGCCGCGATCGTGACGATGGACTCGCATGGTGACAGCCTGCATGCAGGTGTAGAACAAGCATCGAAGGAGAAGCTGGCTACTTTTCAAGAAGCCGTATTTAAATAGATGAAGACTTTTCGAACACGATTAACCATCATATTAATGAGTCTGATCGGCATATCGATGCTTGCGGCAGGATTGACGATGGCCCAACTTTTTAGAGACTCACATATCCGGGCGCTAGAGGAGAATATGTCCCGGGAAATTGACCTGCTGCAGAGCACATTCCAATTCAAACCCGTTGACTCGAATGAAACAGAGGAATATTACTCGGAGCAATCGAGAAAGATCGAGAAGCTGATTGATTCCAGGGTAACCTTTATCGCTTTGGATGGAACAGTGATTGGAGATTCGGAAATGCTTCCTTTCGGGATGGACAATCATTTACAGCGTAAGGAAATCATTTCGGCGACCCAGGGAGACATTGGCAGCTCGATCCGTTACAGCGAATCAATCCGTGAGAATATGCTCTATGTTGCCAAGCATGTCACGTCCGAGGACAAAAGCTTTGATGGCTATATTCGCCTGTCGATGAGTTTGCGAACGGTGGAGCGGGATCTGAATAAAGGCTGGCTCATGATGGTGGGCGGTTTGCTGTTGTTATTCTTGGCCGCAGCTCTGGTAAGTTACCGGATATCCAAAGGATTAACGAAGCCGCTGGAGCATATTACTGTAGTGGCGAACCGGATCTCACGGCTTGATTATGATGCGAGGGTCCAATTATCGCGGCGGGATGAGATTGGGCAGCTGGGGCTGGCTATCAATCGAATGGCTGGAAGCCTGCAAGAGCAGATGAAAGTGATCCGCGATAACGAGGACTTGCTGCAGAGCGTTCTCACGAATATGGTCGGCGGTATTCTGATGGTCGAAGCGGATGGACGTGTCGCTCTTATGAACCGGGAAGCAGAGGACTTCCTGCATGTGAAGCAGGAGAAGTTCATTGGCAAGTCGTGTTTGGAGCTGAAGCGGAATCATGATTTTCAGCAGTTTATGGCTGAGGGCATAGACACGAAGGAGTACCTCAAGGAAGAACGAAACGTATATGATCCCGAACAGCGCACGCTCCAGTTCGAGCGGGTGCCGATGTTCGAGGATGATGGCAAATACCGGGGGATGCTCTTCCTGCTGCAGGATGTAACGGAAATTCGCCGACTGGAGACGATGCGAAGCCAATTTGTCGCGAACGTCTCGCATGAATTGAAGACTCCTATCGCCGCGGTGAAGGGCTTTGCTGAGACACTGCTTGCCGGTGGTGTGGAGGATAAGGAGACAGAACGATCCTTCCTGCAGATTATTTATGACGAAGGAGATCGGTTGAATCGGCTGATCGGTGATATTCTTGATCTGTCGAAGATTGAGTCCAAGCTGATTCCGCTTGAATATTCACCGATTCAGCTGAAGGAATTGATTAACCGCATATACGAGGTTTTGCTTCCAACCGCTTCGCGCAAGTCGATTACGATGAGCAACCATGTTCCCGAGCATCTGTTCCTTGAAGGGGACGAGGATCGGCTCCGGCAAATATTTATGAATCTGTTATCAAATGCGATCAGCTACACATTGGAAGGCGGCAGGATTAAGGTTGAAGCCGAAATCGTTAACGCAGCGGATGACCATGAGGAGGAGCGGGTGAGGATCTCCGTGAGCGATACGGGCATCGGGATTCCGAAGAAGGACTTGCCACGTATTTTCGAGCGCTTCTATCGCGTGGATAAGGCGAGATCGCGCAGCTCAGGCGGTACCGGACTCGGGTTATCCATCGTCAAGCATCTGGTTGATCTCCATCATGGGACGATTATGGTGGAGAGCCGGGTTGGCGAGGGAACGACCTTTATCGTCGAGCTGCCGATTACACAAAATTTAGCATAAATCTGGTACGTCGTTAATTTTTATCATTATTTTACACTGCGTTAACATTGCGGTGCTATGCTGGGCTTGTCAGGAGGAATGGAGCGGGTATGGAGCCGTTTCTCCTGGCTTTATCAGTCCGTGTGTGGGCATGTTAAGTTGTATAGTCATTTTACGAATCGATAGTAGACAGGCATTCTTGAAATATGGGGGTTAATATGACTCAACGACTGCTAGTAATTGAAGATGAACCGACGTTATCAAGGCTTCTTTCCTATAATCTGACCAATGAGGGTTATCAGGTGACAGTTGCAGAAAATGGACAACTTGGCTTTGATATTGCGGCACAAGGAGAATTTGATCTGATTCTGCTTGATCTGATGCTGCCGGGGATGAATGGGTTCGAGGTACTGGCCAAGCTGCGGCAGATGGGTGTGAAGACACCGATTATTATCCTGACCGCGAAGAACGCGGAGGAAGAGGTAGTACAAGGCTTGAAGTCCGGCGCTGACGATTATATTACCAAACCCTTTGGCGTGGCTGAGCTGCTAGCCAGGGTAGCGGCGGTGCTGAGAAGATCGACGGGAATTGAGGAGAGGGAACCGCAGCAAGATCAGGACGAAGCGAAGATCTCGCTCGGACCGTTAGCGATCTTCCCGGATAAATACGAAGTCGTATTAAATGGCGAAGCGATTACGCTAAGGCCGAAGGAATTCGAGGTTTTGCTCTACTTGGCTCGTAAGCCGGGGGTTGTGCTTACGCGGGACGATCTGATGAACTCGGTATGGGGCTTTGATTATATCGGTGGACAGCGCACGGTGGACGTTCATGTCAGCTCGTTGCGGAAGAAGCTGGAGCTTGATCCGGAATCGGTGCATATCGACTCGATTCGCGGCGTTGGATATAAGCTGGTTGTCAATAAGAAGAAGGGTGCTCTGCATGGGTAATCATTCCATGGGGCACCTCTTTTTTTGAGTCTTGAATCCTGGTTCGAGTAATTTTACATAGTTCTTAAGGATCAGTAACACTCTGCGAATTAAAGTTTATTAAAATGTAAAAAAACATGTATATACATACCATTGAGGAGTGGTTGAGCATGGGATACGATACGTTGGTAATGGAACCGCAAGTACAGGAGAGCAAGCCTGCCGAATTGCAGGGTACAAAAAATGACCAGCCAGAGGCAGCTGCGGCTGAGAAAAGTCAGATCGAGATCGCTTCGTACACGAGGAATGTTCCAGCTATATCCGATAGTACATCATGCCAGCAAGTTCTGCATATATTTCAAAATAATCCTGCTGTTCCGTGTGTAGTCCCTTGTGACGATAGTAACGTACCCACCGGATTGATCATGCGCGACAAATTCTACAAGCATCTTGCCAGCCGGTTTGCAGCAGATTTGTTCTATGATCGCCCTGCCGTTATGTTCGCGGAGAAGGAGCCGCTTATTCGAGAGAGATCCACACCTGCACGTACGCTGCTGGATGCAGCCCTGGAACGTCAGGATGCCGAATTCTACGATTGTCTGATTGTGACGAAGCAGAGGAAACTGTTCGGGGTGTTGACGACCCAGGATCTGATGCTAATCTCACGAGAATTGGAACGTATGACGGATCAGCTTCGCAGCAGTGTAATTCAGGAAAGCCAAAGTCATGTGTTGGAAATTGCCAGCTCGGTGCAGCAAGTATCTACGATCTCTCACTTAAGCCTGAGCGAATCGCAGAAGATGAGCCATCTGGCCAAGACGGGGCGTTCCGAGCTAGAGGAGTTGAAGTCTTCATTCTCTCATGTGCTGGAGATGATGAAGCAGCAGCAAGGTCTTGTAACCGAGCTGCTTGAGCAGACGGATAAAATCTCATCTTTTACAGCTTCAATCCGGGAACTGTCGGAACGCAGCAAAATACTTGCTATCAATGCATCGATCGAATCTTCACGGGCAGGTGCATATGGCCAAGGTTTTTCCGTCGTGGCAAATGAGATGCGGCAGCTAGCCCAATCGACCAAGCAATTCTCGGAGGATATCGGACATGGTCTGGATATTATTCATACCCTGATCGAGCAGACAGCATCTGCCGTGTCGTCAACTTCCTACGAGATGAGCGTAAGTAACGAGCGTGTGGGCAAGGCGGATGAGACCTTCCGTGAGCTGGCGGACTCAGCCGATGTTGCTAAGGACCGCGGCAGGGAGATGTCCGATTCCTCCACGGAAGCGACAAAAATTACTGGGGATGTACTTCATAATCTGACCTCTCTGATGTAGAGAAAAGCCTAATTTTGATTACGAAGGATGAACAGGAATTTTTTGCGCCCATATGGATCACACTCTTTAATAATCCTGCAAAGCAGTTTTTACATTGCGTTTACATTTCCGATCATTCTCCTTTACATAAGTGAGATACAATGAAGCAATGTGAAGGTTTAACTAAAGAAGGTGGATGAGATGGCAACGATAACAGCACCAAAAGCAGTATCGACAACAACAGCTATTCAAATCGAACAATTAAATTTATTTTATAATCAGTTTCAAGCTCTCAAGAATATGTCACTTGATATTCCGGAGAAGGCGATTACGGCTTTTATCGGACCGTCGGGCTGTGGGAAGTCCACGCTGCTCCGGACGTTGAACCGAATGAATGATATGATTCCCGGAACCCGGGTTGAAGGAATCGTGCGCATTGGTGGCAAAGATATATACGGTGAGGACGTAGAAGTCGAGACGCTCAGGAAGCAGGTTGGGATGGTATTTCAGCAACCGAATCCTTTTCCAAAATCGATATATGATAATGTAGCCTACGGTCCGCGTCTGCACGGAATTACGAATAAAGCCGAGCTGGATGAAATTGTGGAACAGAGCCTGCGCCAGTCCGTTTTGTGGGAAGAGGTTAAGGATTTCTTAAAGAAATCGGCCATGAGCCTGTCCGGCGGACAGCAGCAGCGTTTGTGCATCGCCAGAGCGATTGCCGTGCATCCTGACATTCTTTTGATGGATGAAGCGACTGCTGCGCTCGATCCGATCTCTACACTCAAAATTGAGGAACTGGTGCAACAGTTGAAAGATAAATACACGATAGTGATGGTCACACACAATATGCATCAGGCGGCCAGGGTATCGGATAAGACGGTATTTTTCCTGAATGGTGAGATTATTGAAGCTGATGAGACGAGCAAACTGTTCTCAACGCCGCAGGATTCTCGTACTGAGGATTACATTTCCGGCCGCTTCGGTTGACATAAGGAGGATTATGAATGATACAAAGACGAGAGTTTGATCAGAATTTGAATGAGCTCCGTGAATTGCTGCAGAAGATGGGGGAGCATGTGGAGCATGCGCTGGTTGAAGCCGTTGCTGCCTTAAAAAGTCTGGATTCCAAGCGGGCCAAGGAAATCATTGATCGCGACCGCGAGCTGAACCAGATGGAGGAGCAGGTAATGGAGATCGGCTCGCGTCTTATCGTTACGCAGCAGCCGGTAGCTAAGGATTTGCGCAGAATTTTAGTTGCTTTCCGGATCTCCAGCGATTTGGAGCGGATGGGGGATCTGGCGATTGATATCGCCAAGGTGACGATTCGTCTTGAAGGTCAGACCTTGATCAAGCCGCTTGTGGACATTCCGAAGCTTGCTGAGCTCGTTGTAGCCATGATCCAAGAGTCGCTGCAATCCTATCTGGACGAGAATACAGACCTGGCTTATAAAATGGCCAAAGACGATGATGAAGTCGATCATTTGTACAGCCAGACCATGACAGACCTATACAAGATTATTATCGATCACCCTGACTCATTGCATCAGGCTATGTCCTTGACCCTGGTTGGTCGTTATATCGAACGGATTGCCGACCATGCTACGAATATCGGAGAGAGTGCCGTATTCTTGGTGACAGGGCATCGTCCAGACCTTAATCACTAATTGTATACCATTTTTGTCGAAAAGTGCCGGATATTTCTCCGGTGCTTTCTTTTTTATTATAGGGATGCCATGTGTTAGAATATAAGGAAGGAGTATTTTGAAGGGATTGTTTATGAACACGGACTATAATGACGAGGTGTCAAATGGAAAAATTGATTCTTATTGATGGGAATAGTATTATATATCGTGCTTTCTTTGCGATGCCGCCTCTGACCAGCTCCAGTGGCGTGCATACGAATGCGGTTTATGGCTTCACGAATATGTTATTGCGCCTGCTCCAGGAGGAGCAGCCCAGCCATATTCTGGTCGCTTTTGATGCGGGCAAGGAGACGTTCCGCCACGAAGGCTATCAGGACTATAAGGGCGGTCGCGAGAAAACTCCGCCGGAGTTGTCTGAGCAATTTCCAATTATGCGCGAACTGCTGGAGAGCTTCGGAATTGCTTGGTTCGAGCTGCCGGGTTATGAGGCCGACGATATTATAGGCACGATGAGTAAGCAAGCCGAAGAAGCCGGGCACAATGTGCTGGTTGTTACCGGCGATAAGGACATGCTTCAGCTTGTCTCGGATAAAGTGAAGGTGGCGTTGACTCGTAAAGGTATCACCGAGGTTGAGCCTTACGGTGTTCAGGAGATCGAGGAGAGATATGGTCTGCGTCCGGAGCAGATTATTGATTTGAAAGGCCTCATGGGCGACGCATCGGATAACATCCCCGGGGTACCGGGCATCGGTGAGAAGACTGCTCTGAAGCTGCTTCATCAATTCGGATCCGTAGAGGAAGTCTTGGCCCGTACGGATGAATTGAAGGGGAAGATGAAGGAAAATCTGGTGAGCCATGCGGAAGATGCCCGGATGAGCAAGCAGCTGGCCACGATATTCCGCGAAGTGCCCGTCGAGCTTTCCTGGGAGGATATGGCCTTCAGCAGTGTATTAGGAGAACCGGCAGCGCAAATGCTGCGCAAGCTGGAATTCAAATCACTGCTTGAACGTCTATCTTTTGCGCACAGCAATGAAGAAGAGGCTAAAAACGAAGGCCAGAGCCTGAAGGAAGTGCAGGTTACGATCATCAATGCTGAGACGATACAGCAGCTTGTTGGAGCGTTGCCGCAGGTACAGAATATGATGGTAGAGTCCTATGGGGAGAACCCGCATCATGCGGTATTGATGGGTGTTATTTTATCGACCGAGGATCACCATTTTTACCTGAGCCCGGAAATACTGCAGGCTGACTATGCGTCGCCAGTCATTAAATGGCTTGGAGATGAGAGCATCAAGAAGCATGGCTATGATTTGCATCGGGCAGATCTCACCTTGCATTGGCAGGGGGTTGCCTTCGGTGGAGCCGAGCATGATATTCAGCTCGCTGCCTACCTGCTGGACCCGACAAATAATGACCAGACCGTAAGCGGCCTGGCTGCGAAGTACGGTATTGGTACTGTTGCAGCAGATGAAGAGGTATACGGAAAAGGCGCCAAGTTTAAGGTTCCCGATCAAGACCGGCTTAGTCAGCATTTAGCGCGCAAGAGTGCGGCTCTATTGCAGATTTTGCCGCTGCAGAAGCAAGAACTCGAACAGGTTGAAATGAATCGCTTGTTCTATGAGCTGGAGATGCCGCTATCACGGATCCTGGCCGACATGGAGAAGCAGGGAGTAGCTGTGAACCGCGATACCCTGCTCGACTTAGGGGCCGAGTTCGAGGCACAGATTAGTACACTTATTGCCGAGATTTATGCAAGTGCGGGGTTGGAATTTAATTTGAATTCGCCGAAGCAATTAGGTGAGGTTCTGTTCGATAAGCTTCAGCTTCCAGTGATCAAGAAGACGAAGACCGGATACTCTACAGATGCCGAGGTGTTGGAGAAGCTGGCGCCTTATCATGATATCGTGCAGTATATCCTGGAATATCGTCAGCTTGCCAAGTTGCAGTCTACTTACATCGAAGGATTGCTTAAGGAAATTCATCCGAAGACGGGAAAGGTGCATACTTATTTCCGTCAGACGATCGCGGCAACCGGCCGGTTGAGCAGTCAGTTCCCGAATTTGCAGAACATTCCGATTCGTCTGGAGGAAGGGCGCAAGATCCGCAAAGCATTTGTTCCTTCAGAGGAAGGCTGGTTCATGTTATCTGCTGACTATTCTCAGATCGAGCTGCGCGTTCTTGCCCATATTTCAGGGGATAAGGGCTTGCAGGAGGATTTCCTGCATGATATGGACATCCACACGAAAACTGCGATGGATGTATTCGGGGTATCTGCCGATCAGGTAGATGCGAATATGCGCCGTTCTGCCAAAGCGGTGAATTTCGGGATTGTGTATGGGATTAGCGATTATGGCCTCTCTCAGAATTTGAATATAACACGTAAGGAAGCGGCAAGGTTTATCGATCAATATTTTGACGCTTTCGAGGGTGTTCGTGCTTATATGGATGACATTGTGAAGGAAGCGAAGCATAATGGCTATGTAAAAACCTTGCTGGAACGCCGACGTTATTTGCCGGAGATTAATGCTTCCAACTTCAATCTGCGTTCGTTCGCAGAGCGTACAGCGATGAATACGCCAATCCAGGGAACGGCCGCGGATATTATCAAGCTGGCTATGATTCTGATGGATAATGCGCTGCGGGAACATAACTTAAAGAGCCGCATGCTGCTTCAGGTACACGATGAATTGGTATTTGAGGTTCCGCCAGACGAGGTGGAGCTAATGACAACGCTTGTCCCGGAGACGATGGAACGGGCGCTTGTCTTGTCCGTGCCGCTTAAGGCTGAGGTTAGCAGCGGTGTGAATTGGTATGAAGCAAAATGACCAGGAACCTGTTGAAATAGATGAGGTGAAATAGATTATGCCGGAATTGCCGGAGGTAGAGACGGTTAGAAGAACATTGTCGGATCTTGTTGTGGGCAAGACCATTCAGTCGGTGACGGTATCGTTGCCGCGAATTATTCAAAAGCCCGATGATATTAGACAGTTTGAGCTTGATCTTGAAGGGCATTGTATTTTGGAAATGGGTCGCCGCGGGAAGTTTTTGCGCTTTATTATGGACGGAGTGGTTCTCGTCTCTCATTTGAGAATGGAAGGACGTTACGGCTTGTATCATAGCAGCGATCCGGTTGAGAAGCACACGCATGTTATTTTCCAATTTACAGATGGAACGGAGCTTAGATATAAGGATGTGCGCCAGTTCGGAACGATGCATTTATTCGCGGCCGGAGATGAGTTTAATCACAAGCCTTTGTCTAAGCTGGGACTTGAACCGCTCGATGAGTCGTTTACGTATGAGGCTTTTCACAAGGTGATGGCTAAACGGTCGACCAAAATTAAGGTGGCGCTATTGAATCAGGAATATGTGGTCGGGCTTGGCAATATTTATGTAGATGAGGCGTTGTTCCGCGCCGGAATTCACCCTGAGACTCCCGCTTGCGAACTAAGTGATGATCTGCTTTGCAAGCTTCATACTATGATCTTGGAAACATTAAATGAAGCGGTTGAAGCTGGCGGGTCCTCCATAAAGTCCTATGTGAACGGACAGGGAGAGATGGGAATGTTCCAGCAATCGCTGCGTATTTATGGACGGAAGGATGAGTCATGCGTAGTTTGTGGTCACCCTGTCGAAAAGATGGTCGTTGGAGGCCGCGGAACGCATTATTGCCCGAAGTGTCAGCCTTTGAAGCGGACAAGCGTTAAAAAGACTAAACTCAAACATTCCACAGCTTCTTCGAATTTTAAAGTCGACGGCGAGGTGAGAGGATGAATATTGGACTAACCGGTGGGATAGCAACCGGAAAGAGCACGGTCTCTCGCATGCTTGTGTCGTTAGGAGCAGCGCTGATTGATGCCGATGTCATCGCCAGAGAAATCATGGAGCCGGGGCATCCGGTTCTGGCTAAAGTCGCAGAGCATTTTGGAGAGGATATTTTGAATCTGGACGGAACTTTGAACCGCAAGCGGCTTGGGGCAGTTGTATTCTCGAACCCGGAGCAGCGTAAAGTGCTGAATGAATTAACTCATCCGGCCATCCGCAACGAGATGGCGGCGAGAATGAAAGCGCTGGAAGCGGCTGATCCTCATCGTCTGGTCGTTTGTGATATTCCTCTCCTATATGAGTCCGGACAGGAAGGGCTTTACGAGCAGATTATGGTCGTATATGTTCCAAAGGAAGTCCAGCTGGAACGATTGATGGAACGCGATAATCTGACTATGGAACAGGCGAGTTCAAGGCTGGCAGCACAGATGGATATAGAATGGAAGAAGAGCAAAGCCGATGTCCTGATCAACAATAGTTACGGATTGGATGAGACGAAGCGTCAAATCGAGACATTTTGGCGGGAAAAGGTTTCTATATGAGGCTGCTGCGGAAGAAGAGAGTGCTGCTTTTGCTGTTTCTTGGTTTTGTTGTCATTCTGTTTTTTAATTCTGCATGGTTGTCTATGTTCTATCCGATCTATTATAAAGAAGAAATTAAGCAGCATGCGCGGGAGAATGGTCTGGATCCCTTGATTGTGGCTGCGATTATTCGAGTGGAGACGAATTTTAAAGCGGGTGCTGAATCAAAGAAGGGTGCCCTCGGAATTATGCAAATTATGCCGGATACGGCGGAGTGGGTTATTTTAAAAGCGAAGTATGACAAGGTGCCTCTTGATAAAGTCAAGAACGAGATTGATGCGAATATTCAGATCGGAACGTGGTATTTGAAGTCGTTGTCGGAGCAATTTGATG
This sequence comes from Paenibacillus sp. 79R4, assembly GCF_013393165.1. Taxonomy (NCBI): domain Bacteria; kingdom Bacillati; phylum Bacillota; class Bacilli; order Caryophanales; family Paenibacillaceae; genus Paenibacillus; species Paenibacillus sp. 79R4. The sequence goes on from NZ_QJOT01000017.1 coordinate 28,927, forward strand.
GAAATCCAATCGCTATGATTGCGGCCTATAACGCGGGACCGACCAATGTAAAAAATTGGATCAAGAGTGGAAGATGGGACGGTCAATTAGAGTCGGTGAAGGATATCCCGTTTGGAGAGACCAGGCATTATGTACAGCGGGTGACTCATTACTACAAACAATATTCCGAGATATATGATGATTTTTAAGGAAAGCCTCGGTTACAATAGATATAAGGAAAGCACTAAAAGGCTTTAGAGCCTTTCAATGCTTTCCTGAGAGCTTACTTATTTGAATTGGCCTGCCAATTGTTGTTCGGCGATAGTTACCAGACGTTTAGTAATGTAACCACCGATCGAACCGTTTTCGTAAGAAGTCAGGTTACCAGCGTATCCATCTTGTGGAAAATTAATGCCAAGCTCTTGAGCAACTTCATATTTCATTTGCTCGAGTGCGCCAGTAGCTTGTTTTACTACCAGGTTGTTAGAAGAATTTTGCGCCATTGTTGTTCACCTCCTTGCGGTTGGTAACAGTATTATGCTCCGGTATTTGAAACTTCATTACAGATTTTTTTAGTTATTTATTGGCAGTCTTTTTTGTCAGTCTTACTTGCAGGAATAACAGTTAACAGAAGCAGAAGGGAGACATTTTTGCGTGAGATGTCCGTATTGTGACTATATGGGGACGAAGGTGCTTGATTCGAGGCCAGCTAACGAGAATCGCTCGATCCGCCGCCGTCGTGAATGTGAGAAATGCAGCCGACGTTTTACTACATTTGAGATGGTGGAGGAGATGCCGCTCATCGTCATTAAGAAAGATGGCAGCCGCGAGGAATTCAATCGCGAGAAGCTGCTAAGAGGACTGATGCGTGCTTGTGAGAAAAGGCCGGTATCTGTCGAGCAATTGGAGTCAGTCGTATCCGCGGTAGAGCGTCAGATGCGCCACTCTGCGAACGCGGAAGTGGAGAGCCGTGAAATCGGCGAACTGGTCATGGAACAGCTATATCCGGTTGATGAGGTGGCTTATGTCCGATTCGCCTCGGTATATCGTCAATTCAAGGACATTAACATGTTCATGAAAGAATTGAACAGCTTGCTCTCCAAGCCTGCGAGCGAGGAGTAAGCGCAACGGGGTGCCCTCTGGCGGGAGTGGCATCGCAGGCTGGTTCGTTTCAGCTCATATTGCCGGTTCGTACATTGCTCGTACATCGGTTCGTGCTGGCGGCCGGCTACATTTTAGATGTAAAAGAGTGCAGCCTTTAAGTTCAGGCAGCACTCTTTCTTTGTGGATTTGAGTCAAGAGGCTAACGGAAATCAGTGCCGCTATTTGGTCTGAAAGGGCCGTTTTTGAATTCTAACGGAAATGGAGTCCCTTATTTGAAGTTTTTCAGCAGAATAAGGGTAGACTATACCCAAATAGGGGATCAGATTTCCGTTACAATTACAGAATCGTTGAATTCGCCAAAATAGCGGAACTAATTTCCGTTAGAGCTGGTGCATCAATGAGATACACACCACCGACGATACCAAGCGACCACACCAAGATATGACGACTCTAATCGCACCAACAATACTAATAACACAACGCTACGCCACAACGATACCAACAGCACTAACGCACTAACGGCCCTAGAGCCCCAAGGGCACAAAAAAACTAACAACCAATAAGCCCCAAGTCACTAACACCAAACAATGCCACTAACGCTACACAATGCCACTAATAGCATAGAAGCACTAAGAACACAGAAGCAGTAAGAACACAGAAGCACTAAGAGCATAGAAGCACTAAGAACACAGATGCACTAAGAACACAGAAGCACTAAGAACACAGAAGCAGTAAGAACACAGATGCACTAAGAACACAGATGCACTAAGAACACAGAAGCACTAAGAACACAGAGGCACTAAGAACACAGAAGCACTAAGAGCATAGAAGCACTAGGAGCACAGAAGCACCAAGAGCATAGAAGCACTAAGGAGCACAGAAGCACTAAGAGCACAGAAGCAGTAAGAACACAGATGCACTAAGAACACAGAAGCACTAAGAACACAGAAGCACTAAGAACACAGAAGCACTAAGAACACAGAAGCACTAAGAACACAGATGCACTAAGAACACAGAAGCACTAAGAACACAGATGCACTAAGAGCACAGAAGCACCAAGGAGCACAGAAGCACTAAGAGCATAGAAGCACTAAGAACACAGATGCACTAAGAACACAGATGCACTAAGAGCATAGAAGCCCTAGGAGCACAGAAGCACCTGGAGCACACAAGCCCCAAGAGCATAACAACATCAACAGCACCAACAGCCAATGGCTCCCAAGTCACTAACGCCACACAATGCCACTAATAGCTCCAAGAAGAACACAGAAGCACTAAATCACAGAAGCACCAATAGCACTAGCAACATGACTAACGACACCGCCAGCAACCAACAAGCGACCGACAAGCAACCAACAGCCCCAATAGCCCCAATAGCCCCAATAGCCCCAATAGCCCCAATAGCCCCAACAATCCGCCGCTACTAACTACACCAGCTAGACTAACCCGTATGTTCGATAACGCTGAGCCGCTGGTGAAGGCGAGCGGGTTTTGGTCCACTAATCGATGCAGAAAGATCTAACGGAAACCAGTGCCGCTATTTGGTCTAAAAGAGCCGTTTTTGAATTCTAACGGAAATGGAGTCCCTTAATTGAAGTTTTTCAGCAGAATAAGGGTAGACGTTCCCCAAATAGAGGATCAGATTTCCGTTACAATTGCAGAATCGTCGAATTTGCCAAAATAGCGGATTCAATTTCCGTTAGAGTCTGGCGCATCAATGACTTCAACGGTCAACTACCCCAACTACCCCAACTACCCCAACTACCCCAACTACCCCAGCTCAACTAACCCGTATGTTTGATACGCTGAGTCGCTGGTGATAACGGGACCGACAGCGCTAATAACACGACACTACCAACGAACCCTAACTAACACACCAACCCCATCTAACCCAACCTGTATGTTCGATAACGCTGAGCTCCGCTGGCGATCGCGAGCCGGTTTTCGTCAACCAATCGATGCAAAATCGATCTCGTATGCCGCTCGGATAGCCGTAAATGAGCTGCAAGTTCTCTAGGAGTGAACGGTCGCGGTGTTCGACGAGCGAATCGTATTATTTCTGCTTCCACCCAGTCAAGCTGTGGTGAGACCTCCAATGAAAGAAATTTGCCTACGAAAGAAAGCACCAGTTGCTTGCAGACGCCGGGATCGTCACGGATAGACAGATAAGCAACCGGAAGGAAGTACCAATCATCAAGGACAAGCAATGCCTGTTTCATGCAGAGATCCTTAAACCGGGCAACCTCCACATCTCTGGCATGGGATCGATAACCATGAATCTCGATGCATCCCTTAACTCCTCCACCGGGCATGTACGCAAGATCCAAATAGCGATACCCGTTATTGAAGTCGCGTAGTTCATATTCAGGGTATAGGTGATCCAGATTGCCGATAGCAGGAAACCAGATCGAGCGTAAAAATTCAACAGTTCCATGTCCTAGCCCATTTTGCAATAGTTCTCTTCTTCTCGCCCCCTTCTCCTCGTGAATCTGCTGTTGTAGCCACGCATCATAAACTGGTTCAAATAAACTCATCTTCTTTCCCCTCACCTCAAAAGTAATAAAAAAACCGCCTTAACACATGGGCTCCTAAGAGCTTTGTGTCAAAGCGGCATGTGCTTCATGTCCGACACGTATAAATTACCCTATTTTTACAGATGAATCAAGAACCTTAAGAAGCGGAAAAAAGCAGTTAGCAGGACCGCTCACGAGACCTGTCAAATCCAGCGCGGTCTCTCCTTAGTCCACAATAGGTCGTGAATTGATACCAAATTATCGGCAGATTATTACGAGGCGATATCTCACTGTGCAATAACATGAATCTATCCTACAGAGAAATGGGAGGGGCTGAGCTAAGAATGCAGGACCGAATTCCGGAAGTATACCGATTAGTGGAGTTCGAGTGGCTATAATCCACCATATTTATTAATGATAAGCGAATAAAGATATCAGTTATGCAAATAATGCAGCCAGAGGGCTGTATTATTTTTTTGCGGCAGGATGACCGCGTCTAAAGATCTAGTATAGATCCATAATTTTTACACTCCGTTTACAAAACGAAAACATGGCTTTGATAATAGGCTTCTATAATCAGAGTATACAAACAAATGAGGGGGAAACCTGAATCATGAAAAAGAGTATGTTACTGGTTTTAACGATGATATTGACTTTAACGCTGGCTGCTTGTGGTCAAGGAAGCAGTTCTAATAATAAGACAGCGAATTCTTCGGACAACTCGTCTACAGGAAATACCACGAACAGCGGCAACAAGACGGAGCTCTCCGGTTCTATCCTGGCAGTAGGCTCATCGGCATTGCAGCCACTTGTTGAACAAGCTAGCCAAAGCTTCATGGATCTGAATCCGAAGGTATCGATTCAAGTGCAAGGCGGGGGTAGTGGAACAGGGTTGACGCAAGTATCCGGAGGACAAGCGGATATCGGGAACTCCGACGTATTTGCTGCTGAGAAGTTGGAAGCAGGTCCTGCAGCAGAACTGGTTGACCATCAAGTCGCTGTAGTGGGCATGGCAACCGTAGTTAATCCGGATATTACAGTAGATAATCTGACTAAAGATCAGTTGGTTAAAATCTTCAAAGGCGAAATTACAAACTGGAAGGACCTTGGCGGCGCAGACCAAAAAATCCAAATCATCAACCGTCCATCCAGCTCCGGTACACGGGCAACCTTCGAGAAATATGCATTAGGCACGAAGACAGAAGATTTGGCTGGCGCGATTCAAGAGGATTCCTCGGGTACAGTTAAGAAGCTGGTTAAAGAAACACCAGGAGCGATCGGCTACCTTGCGCTTTCCTATCTTGACGATTCCATCAAAGCTGTGAAATACGAAGGTGTAGATCCGACTGAAGATAATGTTGCAAATGGGACTTATCCGGTATGGGCTTACGAGCACATGTACACAAAGGGTGAGCCAAATGAAATCGTGAAGGCTTTCCTGGACTACATGACTTCCGATGAAATACAAAATAAAGATGTTGTCGAGCTTGGATATATCCCGGCCAGCAAAATGCAAGTAACACGCGATATCGATGGCAACATCACTAAGTAATAATTGACAACATAATTAAAGTACTTAAGGAGGCGGATATCCTGCCTCTTTAAGTGCTGTGTAAAGGGAGAGGTCTATGAGTCAGTCCGGTGGAAAACAAAAAGTCAAACAGCATGTTATCGAAGAATGGACCGGAAAAATATTAACCTCCTTTTGTATCGTCCTGCTCGTTGTAATTATTTTCTCCATGGTATACTTTGTGGCGACAAAAGGATTAAGTGCATTTTTTCAAAATGGAATTAAAATCAGCGAAATATTCGGAACGACCTGGAAACCGGATGGAGAGCCACCTCTTTTCGGTGCTTTGCCGTTTATCATAGGCTCATTCAGCACTTCCCTGCTGGCTGCTGTCATCGCTGCTCCGCTTGGCGTCAGCGCGGCATTATTTATGGTCGAAATTATGCCTAATATCGGGAGAAAATATTTGCAGCCCGTAATCGAGCTGTTGGCTGGAATTCCTTCGGTAGTATACGGCTTCGTCGGCCTTAGCGTTATCGTTCCGTTCTACCGTACTATTTTCCCGGGTCAGGGCCTTGGCATTGCTGCGGGTGCAACGGTTTTGTCAATTATGATACTGCCTACCATTACGTCGATCGCGACCGATGCGCTCGCTTCTCTTCCGGCCGGACTGAAGGAGGGCTCTTATGCGCTTGGAGCAACCAGATGGCAGACGCTGTCGCGTACGGTCATTCCAACGACGATGCCTGCGCTTATGACAGGGATCGTGCTTGGAATGGCGCGTGCCTTCGGTGAGGCTTTGGCCGTCCAGATGGTTATCGGCAACGCACCGCATATCCCTAAATCCCTATTTGAATCGACCTCGACATTAACGAGTGTTATCACGCTCAGTATGGGCAATACAGTAATGGGCTCAATGCAAAATAATGTACTGTGGACGCTGGCGTTGATTCTGATGCTGATGACCTTCGTCTTCGTCTTTATTGTCCGTCGGCTTGAAAGGAGAGCACAGCGATGAGTGCAAGAACAAAAGATAAAGTAGCTACCGCCGTAATCGTCACTCTGGCTGGGGTTATCGTCCTTGTCATGGCCGGTTTGCTCGGCTTCATTCTGGTCCGGGGACTCGGACATGTCAGCTTCCACTTCTTGACCTCTGCACCGCAGACGATCAAGGAGGGCGGGGGGATCGGGCCGCAATTGTTCAATTCCTTATTCCTGCTTGTATTAACTATGATCATTACAGTTCCTTTAGGTCTTGGCGCAGGTATCTATATGAGTGAATACGCCAAGCCGGGGAAAATTACAGATACGATTCGTCTGATTGTTGAGGTGCTGTCTTCTTTCCCTTCGATCGTAGTTGGTTTGTTCGGTTTGCTCGTCATTGTAAATACATTTGGACTCGGCTTCTCGCTGTTCTCCGGCGCGCTGGCTCTAACCGTCTTCAATTTGCCGCTGATGGTTCGGATTACGGAACAGGGCATGTCCGGTGTCCCTGCTGCACAGAAGGAAGCAAGCCTTGCGCTTGGGGTTTCCAAATGGAAGACGATTAAATCCATTATGATGCCGATTTCGATGCCCGTGATACTGACCGGAACGATCCTTGCAGCTGGCCGGGTATTTGGCGAAGCCGCAGCTTTGTTATTTACGGCGGGAATGAGTAGTCCAAGACTGGATTTCACCAATTGGAATCCGCTGAGCCCCACTTCGCCGCTGAATCCATTCCGTCCGGCGGAGACGCTGGCTGTACACATCTGGAAGATCAATTCCGAGGGACTGGCTCCGGATGCTCCACAGATTGCTGCCGGCGCTTCCGCGGTGCTGATATTAACCGTGCTGATCTTCAACTTGCTGGCACGCTGGGTTGGTCGTCTCATGCTGAAGAAATTTACGGCTGCGAAATAGGAGGGCTTCCATGCAAAATATTGAATTGTCCACAAAAGATCTGAATGTATTCTATGGTGAGAAACATGCGGTTAAGCAAATCTCGCTCGACTTTGCCTCCAAGCAGGTTACGGCTCTGATCGGCCCTTCCGGTTGCGGTAAATCGACTTTTCTGCGCAGTCTGAACCGAATGAACGATCTGATCGAAGGATCGCGCATCACCGGCGAAATCTGGATCGGCGATGAGAATATCAATGATCCGAAGACCGACGTGGTACTGCTGCGGCAGAGGATCGGGATGGTCTGGCAGCGCCCGAATCCGTTCCACAAATCGATCTATGAGAATATCGCTTTTGGCCCGCGCTATCATGGAATTCGCGACCGCAAGAAGCTGGATCAGATTGTGGAGGAATCATTGGTTAAGGCAGCGCTGTGGGAGGAGACCAAGGATCGTCTGCATCAGTCGGCCTTGTCCTTGTCAGGCGGCCAGCAGCAGCGTCTGTGCATCGCCAGATCGATAGCGGTGAGTCCCAGCATCATCCTGATGGATGAGCCTTCCTCTGCCCTGGACCCGGTATCTTCGGCCAAGATCGAAGAATTGATCGCGGAGCTGAAGGAGGAATACTGCATTATCATCGTTACCCATAATATGCAGCAGGCCGCTCGTGTATCGGATAAGACCGCATTTTTTCTGATGGGAGAGCTCGTGGAGTATGATGAGACAAGTATGATCTTTACGAATCCATCGGACCAGCGGACGGATGATTATATATCTGGTAGATTCGGCTAATTTCGAGAACGGATCAAAGAACCCTTATTCCCGCTTAATAGCGTGGATAAGGGTTCTTTTACGGATGTGGCCTCTTTTTTGTTTTAAATGGTTAGAGTACAATAGTGATTAGGCTCTGAATGCTAGAGCAGAGAAATAACCAACAATTCATATAAGACTAACGGGAGAATAACATTGTTGTAATAGGGGCCTCCGTAAAGTCCACGCGGCTGCGGATACCCATAGTTAGCCCCGTGTCCATCCCAGTTCCAAGGATGCCCATCATGATGCCCTTGGCCTTGGCCAAGCTCATGTCCCGACCATGGATTATTGCCTTGCCATTGTCCGTCACCTGGAGAGCCGGGAAGGCTGAGGAACAATAATCCGCCATCAAGGTGGATTAGTTGGCCTTCATATGTTACGCCGTCGATCGTTTGTACCCGTACGTTGTGATTGACATATTTTTGGCCGACGCGATGCATCTGGTCTCTGAAATCTTTGACGGATTTGACAGTGTTGGGATGAGCCTCATAAATCACTTGATTTTGCCCTAATGCCATAACTAATAACCTCCACTTGGTCGTATTTCCTTCTGGCTCATCATATGTGGGAAGGACTAGGGAGGTGCCTATACATTTTAGACTATGGTCCAGTATATATTTACGACCTGAGACTGTTTAGAATAGCCGCATTTAAGTTCATACTAAGGTCTAACTCTATTGAACGAGCAGGAGATTGGATTCACATGAATGTATTGAATTGGATAGAACGAATGTTTGAACAATATGGATATTTTGTGTTATTGCTTGGGTTGCCGGTTGATTTCATCGCCTTACCGTTGCCGCCCGGTCAGACGACGTTGACGTATACAGGATACCTGGTCTACAAAGGGGTACTGGACCTGCTGCCTGCCATATTTATGGCCTATGCGGGCTCTGTCATTGGGATTACAGTGACCTATGTGCTTGGGCATCAGATTGGGGCTCCGATTATAGAACGATTCGGGAAGTGGGTGCTGGTTAAGCCAGCTCATTTGGAGAGAACGAGAAGAATCTACGAGAAATACGGCAATAAAATGCTGTTCATTAGCTTTTTTGTCCCTGGGGTCAGACAATTTTTTGGCTATTTTGTAGGCATCATTCGTATTCCGTTCCGAACCTTTGCTCTGTTTGCCTACCCTGGAGCGGCGATATGGGTGCTTGCGTTTATTGGCATCGGCAACCTGTTTGGCGAGCAGTGGCAGCGGATTTTTATGCTGGTTCAGCGCTATCTGGGCTTTTTCTTCGCCGCTCTTGGCATTATTGTGCTGACGATCCTGATCGTCCGCTGGCGTAAATGGTGGCTGAAGAAGCCTGATAATAAACCGATGCAATGATTAGCTCCGCACTAAAAATTGAAGCGTCAGACATTGTCTGGCGCTTTTTTGCGTGAGCTTGCTGTTCCCTTGGTTGGACCTGATCCCTCTTCCTTGGCTTTCACGAGTGCCAGAAATGCGAAAAGACTTGCCAAGGTTTCAAATCCTGCTCCAATAATTTCTAAATCATCAGACGTGAGCTCTTCTTCATTCATTATATTTTGCAGTCCAATCTGATTAAGAAGTTGTGTCTGCCTCCTTCTTGGCAAGCCTATCACCTGCTTTAATGGTTTTACTGTATGTTATGCAGCAGAAGCCAGGTTTGAATAGGCGGGTCAGCAAGCCATCGATCGTCTAAAGTCAAAAATATACATAAACATTTAAGTAGCCCGTTCGTTTAAGCTCATCGCTTCATAAGATGTTCTATACTCGAAAAGGGAGGTATAGACATGTCAGGTTGTGGAGAGGTTGGCGGTATCGGCGGTGTAGGCCTGTGGGGATCTACAGGCGCTATTCTGGTTTTGTTTATTCTGCTCGTCATTATTACTAGAACTTTCTTATACTAAACCTTAGCCTGGAAAACTGGTAAAGCAGGTCCTGTCGAGACAGGGCCTGCTTTTTTTAGAAATTGGACTATGGGAGTGCAGATTAGCCGTGTGAAGGGAAAATGGCTTCTAAAGCCGGACAAGGTTGTCTTTCCAAGAAGTCGGCAAGTTGATCCGGCATGTTCTTATAAATATCTTTTAGTACGGTGCCCTTATAAATATTACCGATGATCACCGGGTAGCATAGCTCTGAGATCAGTACATCGCCGTTGCCGTGCAAATGCAGTTGCTTCTTTCCTTCAATGCAGTTGGAGAAGTATACTCCGGGTTGTTCCTCAAAGCCGAGCTTCTGAGCGAAGCGGTCCATGCAAGTAAAATAAATGGTGCTGTCCTCTCTCCGATGGGCAATAAGCTCCTGAACCGCCTTCTTCAAATCTTCGCGGGCTGCAATCGCTGACCAGCCGCTATGACCCATGCTAATGCTGTTCTGGATTTCATGCGTACGAACACCAAGTGCGTATACATGGTCCGCTATCTCCGTCAGATGGTGAGTCGTCTCTTCAAACAGTAGTGTCTCCAGTACTGTATCGAAGGAAGCTTGAGCGCACAGAGCGATATTTTCTCTTATTTTCGTATATACGCTTGGATGCAGCTTGTAATAGCGAGAGAACTCTTCGGCAGTTGTGAAGTTGAAGGAGATATGGATCGTGGTTACTCCAGCCTCCTCTAATTGCTGCACACGCGTGGCGTTAAGCAGGCTGGCATTGGTGTTAAGCTGGGTCTCGATGCCATGTGCCGAGCAATAGGTGACGATGTCCAGACAGTCCTGATATTTCAAAGTTACTTCACCGCCGGACAGTCGCACTCTACGAATCGTAGGGATATCCCGGAGAATGGAGATAACCTCCTTGGCGCCAATGCATTGATTGTCATCCCGGCTATATGCGCAGCAGTAGCTGCACTTAAAATTGCAGTTGGATGTGACGCCAACCTCAAGGGCTTCCAGATCATAATGGTGCGGATTTTCTAATTCAAGGAATTTATATTTCACTCTTACCGGCTCCTAAATAGATAGATTTGGTGTCGTTAGTATAACTAACCAACCTAAGTGATTATATAGCTTATGGAGCGGATATATGTATGAGGTTTTTAATAGGGGGGACCGGGTGAAAACCCCATCTTTCAACCTATTGCGACAGGGCTAGATAAGTATAACGGATGGAGAAATATAGTTCAAATATATTATTTTTCAAAAAAATAACACATTTTCCCTGAAATCAGCTATAATAAACATGTCATCAAAATTAAAAACATTATAACCTAATACTCGTTACTGTCTTCTTTTTCCCTCTTTTTTTTCATTTAATGTCTTTTCTTCGGTTTTTTTGCGTGTTTTATTCCTATCATCTCTCTATTTATGGTTTTAGTAGGTTTAAGGGGTATATAAATCCGTATTTCGGGTTTATATAGAATTTTTGTGTCTGTGAAGAGCCGAGTTGCAAGCATCAGGAATGCAGGCATTTATTAACTATGCGCAAAAGGAGGGATCGAGCTCTTTTTAGCAAGCGAGGCAGTATGTCGGTTCGAGTCATGATTTATCCAATTTAAAAGGAGGTATTAGAATGATCAGTTCAATTCGTTTATCTCGCTCTATGACAATGAAGGCGCTTACAACACTAGGGGTTATGCTGCTCACACTAATCGTTGTATTTCTGATTGCAGACAAGGCTTCTGCCCACGGTTATATCGATGGTCCGGCGAGCCGGGGATATCTGTGTAAGACAGGACAAAATACGAATTGCGGAGCGATTCAGTATGAGCCGCAAAGTCTTGAAGCTCCAAAAGGCTTTCCGGCAGCCGGCCCAGCCGACGGGAAAATCGCCAGTGCGAATGGCGCCTTCCCTGAACTGGACCAGCAATCCGCTACACGTTGGACAAAAGTAAATATGTCTGCCGGAACAAACACTTTCCATTGGACACTGACTGCAGCCCATGCTACAACCAGTTGGAAGTATTATATCACAAAGGAGAACTGGAATCCGAATGCGGCGCTCACACGTGATTCATTCGATCTGACTCCATTCTGCTCCGTGAGTTATAATGGCACACAGCCACCGAATAGTTATTCCGACACTTGTAATGTTCCGCAACGTTCGGGATATCATGTCATCCTCGCTGTTTGGGAGATCGCCGATACGCCTAATGCATTCTATAACGTGATCGATGTTAATTTCAGCGGAACAAACCCTGGCGACAGCCAGCCGCCAACCGCTCCGGCATCTCTCACAGCTGGTAACGTTACAGCCAACACAGTAACGCTCTCCTGGGGAGCCTCCTCCGATAATGTCGGTGTAACTGGCTATAATGTATATAACGGAAACACGCTGGTAGGCTCGGTGCCTGCTTCGACGCTGAGTTATACGGTAACTGGATTGACCGCGAACACGTCCTATACGTTTAATGTGAAGGCGGTTGATGCCGCAGGCAACCAGTCGAGCGCCAGCTCCGTTACTGTGAAGACGGGTCAGGCTGCAGCCGATAAAGAAGCGCCTACTGCGCCGGGCAATTTGCACGTAATGGGGACGCCCACTGCATCCAGCGTAGATCTGATGTGGAGTGCGTCCACGGACAATGTGGGTGTTACAGGCTATCGTGTATACCAAGGGTCGAACCTGGTTGCTACCGTCTCTGGTTCGACAACTGATTATAAAGTGACCGGTCTGAATGCTAATACGTCTTATACATTCACCGTATATGCTGTAGATGCCGCAGGCAATGTATCCGCGGCCAGCAATTCGGTTCAGGCAACTACAGCAGCAGCACCTGCCGCTCAGCCGTGGGCTGCAGGTGTCTCTTATGCAACAGGAGATCTGGTAAGCTATAACGGTTCGGTCTATGAATGCCGCCAACCGCATACTTCATTGGTTGGTTGGGAGCCTACCAACGTTCCTGCTCTCTGGCTGCTGAAGGCTTAATTTCATAGATTCATATCGCATTTTGGGTTTTGGGCTGTCTTCCTTTGAGGAATCTCATAAGGAAGGCAGCTTTTTTTAGGTTGCCGAAAAATGAATGATTCAAAATTGAATATTTCAATTGTTCATAATCCGTTGTATGATGTAAAAGTTGAATTTAGGAATGGTTCAATAAAGAGCCATTTTATCATCAAAGGGGTGAGCATCATGTCGTCATTATCGCGCTCTCGTACGATTTCATATCTGATCTTTCTCGTAATTATGTGGGGGGTTAACTGGCCGTTATCCAAATTTGCCCTGGAGTACACGCCACCGCTGCTATTCGCCGGTCTTCGGACCTTAATCGGGGGTGTTCTGCTTATACTGGTAGCTATTCCTAACTACAAGAAGCTGAATCTGCGCAGGAATTGGCCGCTGTATCTGCTCTCCTCGGTGCTGAACATCGTGCTGTACTATGGATTGCAGACGATCGGGCTGCAATATTTACCGGCTGGATTATTTTCCGCCATCGTATTTCTGCAGCCTGTATTGCTTGGTGTCTTCTCGTGGTTCTGGCTGGGAGAGTCTATGTATGGGATGAAAATGGCTGGGCTGTTCCTTGGCTTCCTCGGTGTGTTCGAGATCAGCGCCGGCGGATTGGCCGGACATCTGTCGATCACCGGTGTACTGCTTGCACTGGGCAGTGCATTAAGCTGGGCTTTTGGCACCGTGTATATGAAGAAAACGACAGAACGGGTGGATATGGTCTGGATGGTGGCCTCGCAACTAACGCTGGGAGGACTGCTGCTGCTCGGAACGGGCAGTTATTTGGAGAAATGGAGCGATATTACGTGGAACATTCCTTTTATCAGCGTAATGCTCTTTATCGCTGTCTTCGTCATAGCTCTGGGCTGGCTCGTTTACTTTAAACTAATTGGTTCTGGGGAAGCGGGGAAGGTTGGTGCATTTACGTTCCTGATTCCGGTCATAGCCATTATTTGCAGTGTTATTTTCCTAGGAGAGAATGTAACTTGGAACCTGGTCGCGGGATTAGGCATGATTGTCGTCAGCATCCTGCTGGTTAATATCAGGCCCGGTGCGCTTCGGCGGACAAGCGAATAATCTCTATCCTTTGGACATTACTGGGGTTGTGGCCGATTCCAGTAGTGCCCTCCCGGTCATTCGGGGCTATATGGGGGAAGAACCTGACACAAAAGTCGGGATTGCTTTGAGGCTTGAAATTGTGCTAGAATATGCACATTAAGATGCAGGCAAGGGCAGGAGGAAGCAATGGCACAGTTAAAACGGTTTGGCTTCGGGTTGCAAGCGCTGATTGTACTTGCTGCAAACAATTCGGAACAATGCTCCAGCGCAGAGATCGCCGAACAGATTCAATGCGAACCAACTGTACTACGCAAAATTTTGGCTCAATTGGCTGAGCAGGGTATTGTAGAGGCCAGGCAGGGGCGTTCCGGAGGTTATCAATTAACGCGCAGTCCGGAACAAATTACGCTGGCTGAAGTCTATAAATCGCTCCATGAGAAGGAGCCGCAATGGGACCGGATGCTGGATACGACCGGGAACCATCTGTTTGGACAGAAGATGCATGAATCGTTCTCGAAAATTATGACCGATATCAATACACAAGTGAACCAGGTGCTGGGAACGTATACGGTAGGGGATTTCTTAGACTAAATTTTTTTGGACTAAATTGTGCTATAAATAGCACATATAGTATTCTCCTCCGGTTCTGGATGCTTTTGATATAGAGAGACTAGAAGAATTGAGATGGAGGTGAGTGCATGATGAAACTTGTCGGCCGGAGCCGTTATGCCCGTATTATAGCATCGCTGGTCACAGCGCTAATCGGAGGGATTTTGTTCAAGCTGCTGCATCTGCCTGTGCCTTGGCTGCTGGGTCCGATGCTGGCGGTGTTAGTCGGTTCTAATCTCATGGAGGACCGCTATGAATGGCCACAGCAGTTCAGAAGTATAGGCATGGTCATCGTCGGCTACACGATCGGTCTGTCTATGACGCTGACCGCGCTAAGACAGATGTCCCACCAGCTTCCCTATATGCTGCTCATGACAGTCCTGTTGCTGCTGTTATGCTCAGGTATTGCTTATATAAATTCCAGATTATCAGGCATCGACTACAATTCTGCGCTGCTTGGAAGCATTCCCGGGGGGCTTACTCAAGTGATCTCTCTCGCCGAGGAGACGGAGGGAATTAATCTTCTTGCGGTTATGATAACGCAGGTGATTCGTCTAATTATGATTATCGTCATTATTCCGCTGCTCGTGTTCAGTCCCTTCTTCGCTCACGGACATGGGGATACGACCGCTGCAATTCCTTCAACAATAGCGACAGCGACCCATAGCAGCAATCCGCTTATTATGCTCTTGTTTGCTGTTGTCTGTATTGCGGGAGCATTTTTGGGCAAGAGGATTCATTTGCCGACTCCGCTATTACTGGGGCCCGTTATTGCAACAGCCACCTTGCAGCTGCTCGGTATAACCGGTATGGCTCTGCCGGGCTGGATCATTAACACCGCACAGCTGCTAATTGGCGTAAATGTCGGTTTGATGCTGAAACCGGGCCGCATGGAGCATAAGTTCAGAACCATATCCATCGCCATAGGCTGCGGGCTCTTGCTGGTAGTTGGAGCCTGGGGCCTCAGCTTGCTGCTTGTCTATGTTCAATCCGTCTCCGGAGCGACGGCTCTCTTAAGCCTGGCTCCAGGGGGAATGGACCAGATGGGGATTATAGCTCATGAGATTGGTGCAGATTTGGCTATAGTTGCCGGATATCAATTATTTAGAACATTCTTTATTATGTTTGCCATACCGCCTTTAGTTCGTCTATTGTTCCGGATTCAGAAGAAGAAAAAAACGATTAAACAAGGAGAAATTGTATGAGCGCGTTAAACGTTGATTTCAGTAAAACGGCATTGGTTCTGATCGACTTGCAGAAGGGGATCACGAAGATGTTTGACGGTACCCAAGAGGTCGTGGATCAGGCGGCGAGACTGGTCGAGCTGTTCCGCCAAAAGGGCGGCTTTATCGCATGTGTAAAGGTGGCGTTCCATGACGGCCGCGACGCCTTGAAGCCGACGACCGATATGCCGCCGGCTCCTGCCAGGCCTATTCCGGCGGATTGGGCAGAACTTGCTCCTGAATTGGGCGTAAGCGGACAGGACTATGTCGTCACCAAACGCCAATGGGGAGCCTTTTTTGGTACAGACCTGGATCTGCAGCTTCGTCGCCGGGGTGTCGACACAATTGTCCTGTGCGGAGTATCCACAAACATCGGTGTCGAAGGAACAGCAAGAGAAGCATACCAGCATGGGTATAACCAAATCTTGATTACTGATGCGATGGCCGCTGCTTCCGAGGAAGAACATCAATTGAGCTGTAAATATATTTTCCCAAGAATCGGCAAATTGAGAACGACAGAGGAATTTATTGCGGAAGCCGGGCGTGGGGATTAATTAGTGGGTAAAGAAAATCACCGCGGATATGGAAAATGCATATCCGCGGTAAGTGATTTTAATGTAAGATTTCCGGGGAAATTATTGCGCTCCAAGTAGAGCGGATTTCACAGAGCTGCCATCTGAAGTTAAGCGATACATGCCTATTACAACGGGATTAACCTGAACCAACCCTTTGCTTGCCAAATCTTTAAGGGGCTGATTTACCGAAGAAGTATCCTCACTTGCATTTGATAGTTGGGCAGCAAGCTGTATCGGAGTCTGCCACTCCGTGGTTAAGACGAGCAACACTTCCTGTTGCAGGGGAGTTAAATTCACACTGATAACCTCCTCGATCAAAGTTTTTATCTTAAATGGATAATAAATAAGTTTTATTGTATCAAAAAATAGTTTGAATTTCGAAGATTAACCGTAATCGGGCAGGATAAATCGGGTCAAAGGACTAAAACCGAAAACCGGGCAAATGACTTTATCTAGATTGAAACAAAGTATGTAGTTTATGGAAGTAGAAGCAAGAGGGACAGAGGAACAATTTTTCGAAAGAAAATATTGACAGAGGAAACCCTGTTTGTTATTCTATAATAGTCTTTTACAATTATTGCGGGGAATTAGCTCAGCTGGGAGAGCGCTTCGCTGGCAGCGAAGAGGTCAGGGGTTCGAGCCCCCTATTCTCCACCAAACATCTAACACAAGCGGCGGGTAGTGCCGCCTTTTTTTATCCAATAAATATGATTCCAGAAGAAGATGTCGATCATTCGGCATCTTCTTTTTTTGTCTCTCTTAGAAAGTTGGCAGACCGGGCGACCTTTTTATCCCGAAATTGCTTAGGCGTCATGCCGGTTCTCGCATCTTCGAGCTGGAAAGTACTAGATCCGAGTAAGCAAAGGTTGTATAGCTTAGGCCATATCCGAATGGAAACAGCGGGGCAATCTCTTTTGTATCATAATAACGGTCTGATTCGTTGGCTGATGGATCAAGCGGTATCCGCAGCGCGAAATCCTTCCCATCCCAACTTTGTTCGGGATACGGAGAGTTCCGTGATACGTCCGGAGAAAGAGTTGAAAGGGTTCGATAAGGTAGCACTGCAGCCTGGCGAGAGTCAAACGGTACATTTTGAGCTCGATAAACGAGCCTTTGCATATTACAATGTTGAATTGCAGGACTGGTATGTGGAGACGGGCCGATTTGAGATTCTGGTCGGCAAATCGTCACGCGAAGTGATGCTCCAGGAATCGGTCCATATCACTTCAACCTCGGTCTGGAAACGGACTTACACTCGGGACACAACGATAGGGGATTTGCTCGAGGCCCCCAAAGGGAAGGAATTACTCGCAAAGCTTCTGCATAGTAACCCGTTAGCAGAGGGCAGAGATGCTGAATATGCGTTAAGTCTTCTCAAAGCCGCGCCGGTTCGTGGATTGATCTGGTTCAGCAATGGCGCATTCTCTGAGCGGGATCTGGAAGATTTGCTGAGGAAGCTGAATGGGAATTGATACCTGAGCATTGAACCCGAATTTACTAATATTATATAAATTGTACTAAGGTTGCTCCTGTAACTAAACTGGTTATAGGGGCAGCTTTTTTGCCGTGGTGCATATGATCAATGTTGTTGGCAAGTTGACATGTTTTTGAGAAGAGTGTAAGAAACTTTATATCGTAAAATCCCGGGTTGTAAGAAATTAATGATTAAATATACAATAGAACATAATTTGATACTCGAAAGGATAGAAGACGATGAGAGCTGTTATTACGGTTACTGGAAAAGATACGGTAGGAATTCTAGCGCGCGTAAGCACGATGTGCGCCAAGTACAATGCGAATGTCATTGAAGTGAGCCAGACCGTGCTTCAAGATATGTTCGCCATGATAATGATGGTGGATATTGATCAAATTAATTGCGAATTGCATGAGCTGGTGGATATTATGCGCACTGAAGGCGAGCGACACGGTCTCGTCATCCAGTTGATGCATGAGGACCTGTTCAACTCCATGCACCGCATTTAGAGGGAATTCGAAAAGTCCGCCGGACTTTTTGAACATGAGCTAATCCGAACTTGGAACTTAGCAGTTAGCGATATTCTAATCAAGGCTGAAGGGAATGTACCTGATGATAAACTCGAAAGAAGTATTAGAGACGATTCATATGATCCAGGATCAGCATCTGGATATCCGCACGATTACGATGGGAATTTCCCTGCTGGATTGCGCGGACCCGGATATTGAGAAGAGCTGTGACAAAGTGTATGCCAAAATAACACGACTGGCCCGCGATCTGGTCAAGACGGGGGAGGATATTGAGAAGGAATACGGGATTCCGATTATTAACAAACGCATCTCGGTAACGCCGATTTCCGTTCTGGTTGCAGCAAGCGGCGGTGATCCGGTGCTGTACGCGAAGACGCTGGACCGTGCGGCGAAGACCGTTGGCGTCAACTTTATCGGCGGATATTCGGCCCTGGTACAGAAGGGCTTTGCAGCGGGTGACCGCGCTCTGATCGAATCTATTCCACGGGCCCTGAAAGAGACGGAGCATGTATGCTCCTCTGTGAATGTCGGTTCGACCAAAGCGGGGATTAATATGGATGCGGTGGCTCTCATGGGCGATATTGTCCGGCAGTGTGCCGAACTGACCGCAGACCAGGACTGCTTCGGAGCCGCGAAGCTGGTTGTGTTCTGCAACGCGGTTGATGATAATCCGTTCATGGCGGGGGCATTCCACGGCGTCGGCGAGGGTGATGTCGTGCTTAACGTCGGCGTATCCGGCCCGGGTGTTGTACGAGCTGCGGTAGCTAATGCACCCGACGATTTCGATTTGACCCAAATCGCCGAGATTATTAAGAAGACGGCGTTCAAGATTACGCGGATGGGTCAGCTTGTAGGTACCGTGGCAAGTGAACGGCTGGGCGTTCCGTTTGGCATCGTGGATCTCTCCTTGGCTCCGACGCCGGCGATCGGTGATTCGGTGGCCCATATTCTTGAAGAGATCGGCCTGGAGTCCTGCGGCGCTTACGGAACGACAGCAGCGTTGGCGCTGCTGAACGATGCCGTGAAGAAAGGCGGCGTTATGGCTTCCTCTCGGGTCGGCGGCTTGTCGGGCGCATTTATCCCGGTGTCCGAGGATGCAGGGATGATCTCGGCGGTGCGCGAGGGGGCGCTTGGTCTGGAGAAGCTGGAGGCGATGACTGCGGTATGTTCGGTCGGACTGGATATGATCGTAATTCCTGGCGATACGCCAAGTGAAGTCATTGCTGCGCTGATTGCCGACGAAGCGGCGATTGGCATGGTCAACTCGAAGACGACGGCAGTGCGGGTAATCCCGGCGATCGGCAAAAAAGAGGGAGAAGATCTGGAATTCGGCGGACTGTTCGGAACCGGTCCGGTGATGAAGGTGAATACCTTCTCACCCTTCAAGTTCATCAAGCGCGGAGGTCAAATTCCGGCACCGCTGCAAAGCTTGAAGAATTAAACGGGTTCAGCAGACGATTTACGGATATAAAGAAGCAGGACAGGAGCAAATTTCGCTCTTGTCCTGCTATTTTTTTACTCTGATGAATCATGATCCTCCACTCTCGTACGAGACGCTAATAATTTTGGAGGTTGGAATAAGAATGCGCCGCTGCTGGTCATCTTCAATCTCTAGCAAGTCGTCAGCGACAGCAATCAAAGTGCCGCGCACAAGGGTATCATGAAGACGGATCGTCATATACTGCCCGATGACATCGTTCAACCGGTTTCTAGTATCCTGATTCGGGAAGGTAGCGAAAGCCAGGGCTTGCTCCAGGTGATCGATTCTAACGCTCAGAAGGGATAGTGAAGCTTCCAATATCTGAATGCGTTTTCGGTCCGGTAAATTGAACAATAAGCGTAGAATCCCCATCGTATATTCACCCCCTTGTCCAGAAGTATCTCTTTAATAGGAGACAAAATATCATATGTTCATAGTTTGATAGAGTTCGAACAAGCGTATATGAAAAATAAATAATTGCTGATTATACTCAGGGATTATTGTGCTTGACAGATAGATATGATTCAATCAAGTAAAGAGTTCTACTTGACCGGATGAGTGTATAAGAAATCTATTAAGCTTTCAAAAGGAGGGATATTCAATGAAACCGACATCCTCGCTCTCTATTAAACCGGATGAGATCGTCTTGCCTGCGCGTCTGCCGCTTTCCGTCTCGACCTCGCTTGGGGTTTCTCCATCATTTCAACGGCTGCATTGGCACCGGGCTTTGGAGATCAACTGGATTACAAAGGGCAGCGGCACCTATATCATAAATGGGCAGGATTATCCTTTTATTGAAGGGGATCTATTCCTGATTGATTCTCATGACCTGCACCGGGCGTATGAAGGGACCGATCTGGAGATGGTGATCATCATGTTTGAGCCTGTATTTCTCGGTTCGGAATACAAATACGATCATGATATCCTCCTTCCTTTCCGCCAAATGGGCAACCCGCTCTCCAATCATATCTCCCAGGAACACCCGGCTGCGCAGCAGCTTGGACAATATGTGATGAGAATGTATCAGGAGTACGAGGGGAAGAAGCGTTCCTATGCCTCGGCGATCCGCGGCTGGCTGCTGCTCTTCCTGACAGAGATGAATCGTTCCATCCATACCGGACAAGGCGAACAGAGCCGGGCGGTCGTGAAGCATCTGGAACAGATCAGACATGTTGTTCAGGTGATGGAAGCGAAATTGGCTCACCCATGGACCTTGAAGGAATTGGCGGATGAGGCGCATTTAAGCCCCTCGCGGTTCAGTGCCCTATTTTGCCAAATCGTAGGTACGTCGCCGATGAAATACCTGGTGCAACTGCGGATTGATCACGCCGTGGGTTTGCTGGAGCAGGATGATCTTAGCATTCTCGAAATTGCTGAAGCTAGCGGGTTCCGCAACCTTTCCAACTTCAATCGCCTGTTCCTGGGACAGACAGGAACGACGCCTTCGGTGCTGAAGCGACGGCTGCATGGCGAGGAAGGGGAATAAGCTTTTATCGCATGAGTTTATGTTTTAGTAAGATAGTATTAAAAATGAGGACTATTGCAGAAGAATGCGACAGTCCTTTTTAGTATGCTTAAGAGGAAGGAGAGATGCCAGATGAACTACTACTTGGGCGTTGACGCCGGGGGCAGCAAGACGCATGGCCTGCTCGTCAATGCGAAGGGGGAGACCCTTGGCAGAGGAGCAAGCGGGAATGGCAACCATCAGACCAATCCCCGGAATGCGGGCCGTAACATCGCATCTGCCTGCAACCAGGCGCTGCGTGAAGCAGGATTATCTGTTCACGACATTACTCATGCTTTTTTTGGATTGGCGGGAGCGGATCGGGAGGCGGATTATCGCATTCTTCGTCCCATGATCGCCGAATTGAATTTTCCCGATTACTCTATCGCGTGCGATACGATGATTGCCATGCGTGCGGGGAGTGAGCATCCCTACGGGGCGGTTATTATTAGCGGTACAGGCTTTAATGCAGCGGCCAGGAACCGCGCCGGTGAAGAATTGCAGTACGGAGGGTTTGGCTTCCTGTTCGGAGACGGACAAGGCTCCGGGCGGGATCTGGCTAACTTCGCGTTCCGTTCAGCCATCCGCGCCTGGGATCGCCGCGGCAAATCAACGCTGTTAACGGAGCTGGTATTACAGGCGAGCGGGTTTGCCAGCGTGCCGCAAATGCTGGATGCGGTTCTGGATGGGGAGTATACTCCTCCATTAGAGCTTGCCAAGCTGATGTTCGAGGCGGCGGAGCAGGGAGATGATATAGCGGCTTCTATTCTCGTGGAACAGGGTGTTGAGCTCGGCAATGCTGCGGCCGCTCTGATTGTCAGACTGGGAATGGAGCAAGAGGAATTTAATGTTGTGCTGGGAGGGAGCATCCTCTCTAAAGTGCGCACGGATATTATGCGTGATGCGATCAAGCGGCGAATCACCCTTACCGCGCCGCGGGCGACGATCACACGGATTACGATGGATCCGGTCGCCGGCGCTGTGCTTAGTGCCATGGATCGGGATGGGCAAGAGATCAGCCCGCAGGTGAAGCATAATTTAAGCCTGGTTTCTTTTTCTGATATGAAAGGAGAGGTACAGTGATGAAGACACAACATGGAATTAAGGTGGCAGTCATTGGCGGAGGTTCGTCCTATACACCTGAATTGGTGGAGGGACTGCTGAAGAGCTACGAGGAAATGCCGATTGCTGAGCTATGGCTCGTTGATATTGAGGAAGGCAAGCATAAATTAGAGATTGTTGGTAATTTGGCCAAACGGATGGTTAAGAAATCGGGCCTGCCGATTGAGGTGCATTTGACGCTGGATCGGCGTGCGGCAATTAAAGATGCTGATTTCGTCTCAACTCAGATCCGCGTAGGGTTGCTGGAAGCTAGAAAGCTTGATGAGCATATTCCGATTTCACACGGGGTGATCGGCCAGGAGACGACCGGCCCGGGAGGCATGTTCAAAGCGCTGCGTACGGTACCGGTTATTCTCGATATTTGCCGTGATATTGAAGAGCTCGCACCGAATGCCTGGATGCTCAATTTTACGAATCCGGCGGGCATGATTACGGAGGCCGTTACTAAATATTCGCGAGTGCGCTCCGTAGGTTTATGTAATTCTCCGATCAATTTCAAGAAATTTCTGGCGGAAGCCTATCAAGTGGATGAGAATCAGGTGCTGCCTGAATTCGTTGGCATTAATCATCTGCACTGGGTAACCTCGGCATTGGTTAACGGCAAGGAACGGATGCCGGAATTGTTGGCAGGCAAGGGCGAGTACTCGGCCAAGAACGTGCCAACGCTGGGCTGGGATCCGGAGTTCCTGCAATCGTTGGGTGCGGTCCCAACCTACTACCTCAAGTATTATTACATGATGAATGAAATGTTCGATGAGATGAAGGAATCACTGGAGAAGAACGGAACCCGGGCCGATGTGGTCAGCCGTGTAGAGAAAGAATTGTTCGAGCTGTATGCTAACGAAGAATTGGAAGAGAAGCCGAAGCAACTGGAGCAAAGAGGCGGGGCATTCTACTCGGAAGCCGCTGTACATCTCATGAGATCACTCTATACAGGCCGCAATGATATTCAGACTTTGAACGTGGCGAACCATGGAATATTTGACTTCTTGCCGGATAACGCCAGCATTGAAGTGAACTGCGTCGTAACCTCTGAGGGACCGATTCCGCTTGTGCCGCAGAATATTCCAGAACATGTCAAAGGGCTACTGCATGCGGTGAAGACCTACGAAAGCCTGGCGATCGACGCGGCGGTCAGCGGGGATCGCGGTCTGGCTTTGCAGGCGCTGGTTCATCATCCGTTGGTACCGTCCGTCTCCGTAGCCAAGGTGCTGCTTGATGAAATGCTGGAGGCGCATCGCCGATATCTACCGAATTTCTTCTGATCCGAAAAATAAGAGAAACTGGTTTGGTTCATGGGAAGAGCCTTTTGCAGAAATTCCGCTTCAGGTATGAAGCGGTAATTAAATAAATATAGGTCGGCATCAAAAACCTGGTTGCATGATAAAGACCAGGTTTTTTCCTATTCGAAAGATACATCGACGTGAAACTTTCCCAGGAGCGAATTGACAAAAGAAGGAGGAAAAGATTATTATGAGTTAAAAGTCAATGAGTGGTGAGTCAATGAAATGACTAAGACGCGTCGCCAGCTCCAAAAGGAGCAAACGAGAAAACATTTAATAGAGACTGCCTTCAGGCAATTTGCACAGCGCGGCTTCATGACGGTCAGAACTGCCGATATTGCCCAAGCTGCGCGAGTATCCCATGGCACCGTTTTTGCCCATTTTGCAACACAGGAAGCGTTGTTTAATGCTGTCATTGAAGAATTTGGTCTGCGGATTTCAAGAAGACTTCATGAACTGGCAGTAGGCAACCATGGATTGCGGGAGGTGCTGGAAGCCCATCTCAAGGGCTTAAGGGAATTTGAAGCCCTTTATACCCGATGGGTGGTTGAGAGCCGGGTGCTTCCCGATAGCACAAGGGACACCTTTACCATGGTTCAATCGACTATCTCCTTCCACATCAGCCAGGCGGCTGAGCGGGAAATGGATACGGGCGAGCAGATCCGGTTCCCTGTACACCTGCTGTTTAATACCTGGATCGGATTGCTTCACTACTATCTGGCAAACGACGATCTTTTTGCTCCCGGAGGATCTGTATTGGATCGGTACGGCCAGGAACTGCTGGAACATTTTATGCGTTTAATCAAAGCCTGTTAGCTGGAGAAAAAGCAAGAAACCATTCAAAAGAATTCAACCCGTTTGCTTCCTTGCAGAGCAAGGCAATATTCATGGTCGTTAACAATAAGGTCTAATCCCATCTCTGACGGATGGGTGAGAGGGTGGACAGAATGAAAATCTGTGTTGCGTGCGGTATGCCAATGACAGAAGTTGCTGATTTTGCATTGAGGGATGTCGAAAAAGATTATTGCGTGCATTGTATGAGGCCCGATGGAACTATGCAGTCTTATGAAGAAAAGCTGGATTCCTTGTCCGCTTTCATCGTTAAAACTCAGGGGCTGGATCAAGGGGTCGCCCGCAATACGGCCAGAAATATGATGGCCCGGCTGCCCGCATGGAAGGTGGACGAAGCTGATGAAGGAACGGACTGATATCCTTGAAGAAATAATCCCTATGCTGGACATTGAGACGAAATTTAGAGAAATTGAGGAGTTGCTGTGTGCGAATTCCAATTTGCCGGGTCCGCGGGGAAATCTGACGCTGGCCTATAAATTTGCCGCCTGTTTTCAAAGGGAAAATCTCTCAGATGATTTACTGGACTTGCTCATGCGCTGGGTGAATATCCCGGCAGCGGAAGCTCCGGCTAATCATCCGCGGGAATATCTGCCTTTCTGCGGTATTCTGTCGCTGGGTGCCCATTACTGTTATGCCGATAAGGAGACCCAACGGCTGATCCTGCACCAGTTCAAGACCGCTATGAATGACGGGCGGTGGAGGACCAGGGAGGGGGCGGCAATGGGGCTTCAGCTTATTGCGGAGAATAATTTTCCTGCCGTAAAAGAGTACTTTATACGGTGTTATCCCGATGCAAGCGACCTTGAGAAAAGGGCGTTTGTTGCCGCTTTGGCGCATCCTCCCATTCTTCATCATCAAGAAATCGCCCGCTTCAGCTTAAAGATGAGCAGCGATATTCTGGCCGATTTTGCTGCTTCAGATCGGTTAGATCGTCGCTCAGAGCAGTTCGCTGTGTTGTCCAAAGGACTTCAGTATGCACTCAGCGTATTTGTCGCGGCGTTGCCGGAGGAAGGTTTTGCTTTATTGAAAGAGTATGCCGTCGTAAAGCATCCGGAAGTGGATAAAATTCTCCGAACCAATTTGAGCAAATCCCGGTTAACCAAAAAATACGCCCCACAGGTGGCGGAGGTTCTGGCGATCATGGAATCGCGGGGGCGTTGTTGATTTCCGTGCGATGAGCTTCCTTCATATTTCTTGATATGACGAGTAGCCTTTCATGTAGCTGGGGGTTATGTTATATTTTGTGAAGAAGTGTTTCTATCACGAACAAGGGAATTCACTAGATTTTACATTTATAAATGGGCTAGTAGGATTCGTTTGTTCAACTTATAGCACGGGTTCAGGAAGGGCGGTTGTTTCATCAAAGCGAACTTTTTGAATGACCTCTGATAGAGCAGGCAAAGGAGGGTTTACATGATCAAGCATATTGTTCTGTTCAAATTGAAAGACTCTTCACCGGAGAGCATTCGGGTGACGGAAGGAGTGCTGCGTGGATTGGAAGGAAAGGTAGAGCAATTAAGGTCGCTGGAAGTGGGAGTGGACGTTGTGAAGTCGCCTCGTTCTTACGATATTGCGTTGATTGCAACCTTTGATTCACTGGAGGATTTGCAGGGCTATCAGGTGCATCCGGAGCATAAAAAGGTGATCGAGCATATGAACGAAGTCCGCGAGAGCCAGGTAGCTGTAGATTTTGAATTCTAACAAATCGATAAGGCATGGAGGTTAGCGCATGTATTATGTGAACCGGGAGCAAATCGAACGGAGATTGGATGTTATCCCTGAGATTTTACAGGTCTGCACACTAGCGAATACGAATTCGGGAGAGCACTTGCTGGCCCGTTATGCGGAGGAGAGGGCCATTCATTTGGCCATTGAGGTTGTGACGGATGTCGGCAGTTATTTGATCGACGGCTTTATCATGAGGGATGCAAGCAGCTATGAAGATATCGTTGATATTATGATGGACGAGCAGGTTGTTGACAAGGAACTGGGCAGCATCCTGACGAAGCTGGTACGCTTGCGCCGTCCTCTCGTACAGAGTTATTTCGATTGGGACAGATCTGGCGGTCATGAGCTGGTTCAATACCTTGATGAAGCATTAACTTCATTTGCGGATAAGGTTCGCAGTTATCTGGATCGGGAAGCGATTCCTTCTTGACAGGTCGGCAAAAAAATAGGCAGTAAATTGTGACAGGCCAAGCTGCATCTGCTTATAATGACATTAATTATATAGGTATTCGCCCTTATAGCTGAAAGGAGGCTGCCTTCTGCGGGAGGAAAACGCCATATCGGTTGTTAGTGCGGGTGTACGATAAGGAGAGATGGACTATGAGTAAAGGGAACAAAGGCTGGATTTGGGGCGCTGCTATCGGTACGGTCGTAGGTTCAGTTGCAGCACTGCTGTTTGCTCCGAAGGCAGGACGGGAAATGCGCAAGGATATCGCGGACGGCGCGCGTCAAGTTGGCGAGAAGACGCAAGAGGTGGCCAGCAAGGTGTCCGAGCAAGGGGCTCAATTAGTTGATAAGGTGAAGAAAACAACGGGCGATCTCATCGAAGATTTCCAGGAATGGCGTGGGAGCAAATCTGACGGGACCGTTGAAGTGCGTGTGTCATCTGTAGCGGATGACGAAGATCCTCTGCTGCTGGAGACCGCTGTAATCGGCGTGGCCGAGGATGCAGAGCAAGCGTCAGCCGCTGTAGAAGAGATTGCCGAATCCGTTGCTGAAGAAGCAGGAGATGCGGTTGAGGAAGTTGTTCAAGCAGTCAAAGATGAAGTTGAGGAAGCCTAATTTATAGCAAGCTTAAATCGAAAGTGCTTAGCGAGGATGATTGATACTTAGAAGAAGGCCTTATCACCCGACTTTGGGCAAGAGGCCTTCTTCTTTATTTTATGAAAAGGCTGTGTTGTTGATAATTCATTTACTTAATCACTACATATTCCAAATCAACCAGTCTCGCATAAGTAACAACTTGATCTGTTGTTAAGTGAAGTGATACAACGGTATGATGACCGCCACCGTTCTCGATCCAGGCCTTAACCCCATCCTGGAAGTTAGGCTTAACGTTCCAAAGAACACGGGCTACGGGAAGTTTCGGTGCCGGAATCGTCGGTTCAAATGCAGAAACCTCATTGATCAACAGTTTAAAGTGAGTGCCAAAATCAGCCATGGATACGACTACTCCGTCTCCGCTTCTACCGTCAAACACCAAACGTGCCGGAGCTTCGCGATCGCCAATGGATAATGGAGACACGATAATTTTGGGTCTGTTGCTGGCCAGAGTCGGATCTACTTCAAGCATATGTGATTGGAGGATGGATTCTTGACCTGCCATTAATTCATAAGTGTAATCTTCCATAAAGCCGGTAGCCTTATTGTGACTCATCACTTTGAGCAGGCGATCGAGCGCTGCCGTCTTCCAATCTCCTTCACCAGCAAAGCCGTATCCGCTCGCCATCAAGCGTTGAACCGCCAGTCCGGGAAGCTGCATCATGCCATGCAGATCTTCGAAGTTTGTTGTGAAAGCATTGTAGCCGCCATGATCCAGAAATCGCTTGATAGCTATTTCATAGCTCGCCTGTACTTTGACACTTGCTTCCCAAGCATCCTTGCTGTAAGGACCGTAATCAAATTCATATAGCGCTGCATATTCCGCAAACAAAGCATCGACTTCTTCATCCGTAACTTCATTTATGTATTGCACAAGGTCGCCAATCCCATAGTAGTCGACGGTCCAACCCAATTGGATTTGCGCCTCAATCTTATCCCCTTCGGTAACGCCAACATTGCGCATGTTGTCACCAAAGCGAGCGACTTTTATGTTGAAGCTTTCGTTGAAAGCCACAGCGACGTCCATCCAATCGGCAATTTGCCGTTGTACTTCCGGGCGTTCCCAGTAACCCACTACTATTTTGTTCTGTTTCTTTAAGCGAGCATTTATAAAACCGTATTCACGATCCCCATGAGCTGCTTGGTTTAGATTCATGAAGTCCATATCCATCGTTGCCCAAGGGATGCTTTCATTATATTGCGTGGCTAAATGAAGCAGAGGCTTTTGCAAGAGCTTTGTTCCACGGATCCACATTTTAGCAGGCGAAAAGGTATGCATCCAAGTGATGACTCCGGCCACCTCGTCCCGATAATTGACTTCTTTCATGAGGCTTGTAATTTTATCCGCGCTGACAGCCAAATCCTGCAATATAAGCGGATAGGGCAGCATTCCGCTTTTATTCAAAATATCCGTCATAGTTTGAGCGTGAGTTTTAACCTCGGATAATGCTGCTTCTCCATATAAATGCTGTGATCCGACAACAAACCAGAACTGTTTTTTTGCTGCAACTGTTGACATACTCATCCTCTTTTCTAATAAATAGATGGATTCATTACTTCTGTCCGTAGTAAGCGTTTTGGCCATGTTTGCGTAAATAATGCTTATCCAGAATAGGCTGCGGCAATTCCTCCGCATATTGGTTTAGCTCTCTGGCAAATAAGTTCATTTTCGAAACCTCTTCCAACACAACACTGTTCATCACCGCTGATTTTGCATCTTTTCCCCAGGTGAACGGGCCATGTCCCTTGAGTAAAATGCCGGGAACCGCTAAAATATCCAAGCCCCGCTGCTCGAAGGTTTCGATGATAACGCGACCTGTCTCCGCCTCGTAATCGCGTTGTATTTCCTCTTGTGTGAGGTAACGGGCACAGGGGATGGTGCCATAAAAGGTATCGGCATGTGTCGTTCCCATTACAGGAATATCAAGTCCTGCCTGAGCCCAAACCGTTGCCCAAGTGGAATGCGTGTGCACGATCGCTCCGATCTCCGGGTAATTTTTATATAATACGGCGTGAGTGGGGGTATCGGATGAAGGTCTTAAATCTCCCTCAATCACACGGCCATCCAAATCGACAACGACCATATCGCTGGCTTTCATCGTGTCATAGCTTATACCGCTGGGTTTAATCACGAACAAACCGCGCGCCCGATCGATAGCGCTTACATTTCCCCATGTATATTTAATAAGTCCATGCTTCGGCAATTCCAGATTGGCTTGAAAAACTTCCTCTTTAAGTTGCTCTAACACGTCGCTCCCTCCATTTCCTAAAATAAACTGTCGACCGCGGCCCGCTCAATGACCAGACCTTTTTTGTATCTATCCATAAAGGTTTCGAACCCTTTTACATCGACTGGATCAGGAGGAATCTCTTGTCCATGAATCTCTTTGAACACCTTGTGATCGAGAAAATCCTCCAATCTTTCTCCATGCGCCTTGTTCACCATGTAAGAGGCCAGAATAGCCATCCCCCAAGCCCCGCCTTCACCCGCTGTCGATAAGACGGAGACAGGGACATTCATGGCGGCAGCCATTATTTTTTGGCCGACTACCGGGGTCTTAAACAAGCCGCCATGACCATAAATCCGCTCAATGACCACATTTTCTTCCTTCGTCATCAGATCCATTCCGATTTTTAGGGCTCCAAAGGAAGTGAACAGTTGAATTCGCATAAAATTAGCCAAATTAAATTTGCTCTCCGGTGTGCGGACAAATAGCGGGCGGCCCTGCTCCAATCCTGTAATATGTTCTCCCGAGAAATAACCGTAGCTGAGCAAGCCGCCGCCATCCGGATCTGCTTCCAGCGCTTGATTCAGCATCAGGCTGTACAATTGGTTGGTCTCTACCTTTTGCCCGATGAGATCGGAGAACTCGCGGAATAATCCGAGCCAGGCGTTAATATCACTGGAACAGTTATTAGCATGAACCATGCCAACGGGATATCCGTTCGGAGTGGTGACTATATCGATTTCCGGGTATACCTTTGTCAGCTGGTTCTCCAGTACGATCATTGCAAAAACAGATGTTCCTACAGATACATTCCCTGTGCGCTTCTTCACGCTATTCGTAGCAACCATTCCTGTTCCGGCATCCCCTTCCGGGGGACATAGCGGAATGCCTGCTTGCAGCTGGTTTGATGGGTCGATCATTTTCGCTCCCGCTGCGGATAAGACCCCAGCCTTTTCACCAGCCGTATAAACCTGGGGCAGCAGGTTTCTGAGCTTCCAAGCGTATCCCTGGCCAGCTACCAGTTCATCAAATGGTTTGATCATGGATTCCTGATAGTCGCCTATAGACTTGTCAATCGGAAACATACCCGAAGCGTCTCCGACACCCAGAGCTTTGTTTCCGGTCAACAGCCAGTGAATATATCCTGCTAACGTCGTAACAAACCGGATTTGTGCCACATGCTCTTCCTGGTTTAATATCGCCTGATAAAGATGGGCAATACTCCAGCGTTCAGGGATATTGAATTGGAACAGTTCGGTCAATTGTCTGGCTGCCCTGCCTGTTGTTGTATTACGCCAAGTCCGGAACGGAACGAGCAATTCGTGCTTGTCGTTCATAGCCATATATCCGTGCATCATGGCAGAAAAACCGATTGAACCGATGGTTCGGAGCGGGATGCCGTAGATGTGTTCGACTTGGTGCTTCATTTCGGCGTACGCCTGTTGCAGACCTGTGATAATATCCTCCAAGCTATACGTCCAATAGCCGTCCTGCAGCCGATTTTCCCATTCATAGCTTCCTGAAGCGATCGTCTGAAAGCGATGATCAATCAGTACTGCTTTGATACGTGTGGATCCGAATTCAATACCAAGCGAGGTGTCTCCTTTATCGATCGCTTGGGTAATACTGCTCCATCGATTTGAAATCAATTGGTTCACCTCTCTGACAGCGTTTTATTAAATGAATAAACGGTCCTTGTTAATTTACAGTTATAGTATGTTTTTGTACGTACATTTGTCAATATAATAATTGATATGTACATACAAGTTAAAAGATCAGATGGTCTTTATACTGCAAGTCATAGGTTTGTTGAAGGCTGGAAATACGTTTGGCTTTTTATATATTTCATAGATCATGCTATAATTTGTACATACAAATAGACCCTAGTTTTAGGAACGAAATAGCGAGCTAATGAGGAAAAAGGAGTTCATATGAAACCGAAATATCAAGCGATCATTGATGATATAAAGAGTAGAATCCTCTCAGGGGATTTCAACGTAGGTGAGCAAATTCCGACAGAGTCTGCCCTGCAGTCGATGTATTCTGTTAGCAGGCAGACGGTCCGGAAAGCTATTCTGGAGCTGACAAACGAAGGATTTTTACGCAGTGAGAAGGGATCTGGCACATATGTCAGCAGCCAATATAGATCAAAAACAGGCGGAAGCAGCAAGAAAACCATCGGTGTCATTACGACTTATATTTCCGATTACATATTTCCCTCCATCATTAGGGGGATAGAAAGCAGGATTAATGAGGATGATTATTCATTGCTCCTGGCGAGTACCAATAACAACCTTGATCGGGAGAAAAAGGCCCTGGAAATGATGCTGTCCTACGGTGTGGACGGCTTAATTGTCGAGCCCACGAAGAGTAATCTGTACAACCCCAATATTGCCTACTATTTATCGTTCAAGGAATTAGATATCCCCTACCTGATGATCAATGCTTATTATGAAGAATTGGAGGCGCCTTTTCTTTGTCTCGATGACGTGCAGTCCAGCTATCTGGCAACTAAAGAGTTAATTGCCAAGGGACATACTCAAATTGGGATTATCGCCAAGATGGATGATTTGCAAGGGAAGCATCGGATGAAGGGATATATAAAAGCGCTTGGCGAGGCTAAATTGCGTTTTGAGCCGGAGCGGGTTTTGTCGTTTGACACGGAAACGAAGCAGGGGCTCTCCATGAATCTGAAACAATATTTAATGAATAATAGAGGTGTACTTACAGCCCTTGTTTGCTATAACGACGAGGTGGGCCTGGAGGTACTCCATGTTTGCCGAGAGTTGGGGATTTCGATCCCGGAGGAGTATTCGATTATTGGTCAAGATAATTCCTATATCGCCAAAAATGCAAATATCAAGCTAACTACGTTGACCCATCCCCAAGAACAAATGGGACGTGATGCAGCTGATTGGATTATAAGCAAGCTGCAAGGGAAGAAAGAATTGCCAGACCATATTTACTATCAACCTGTGTTAATCGAAGGTGAAACCGTCTTAGAGAGATAGTACTCCATAATCCTGCTTCATCGGCTCTTTTTCTTGTGCAGAGGTGCTTTAATGCGGTCATTTGCATCCTTGTACCATCCTTGAAATTACGCTAATATTTAGGTACGCTTTATGCAAGGCAGTCATAAAGTAACGAGTAGAGAAATAATACTAATAAACAAAGGAAGCGGTATGTTCGTGCAGCAAGCCATCGCAATATTAGACTCGGGCGTCGGAGGACTCACCGTCGTCAAGGAAGTCATGAGACAGCTTCCTAGAGAAAAAATTATCTATTTTGGGGACACCGAGCGTGCTCCCTATGGTCCGCGTACACCTGAAGAAGTAAGCTCCTTCACGGAGCAGATTGTTGATTTTCTAATTCAATTTGATCCTAAAATGATTGTTATCGCCTGTAATACCGCTACTGCGGCGGCTCTGGAATATATCAAGGGAAAGGTGAATATTCCTGTAATCGGTGTAATTCATCCTGGAGCCCGCGCCGCTATCAGCGCCACCAAGACAGGGCAGATTGGAGTCATTGGTACAATAGGTACGATTCGAAGCGGAGCCTATATAACGGCTCTTAAGGAATTAAATCCAGGTGTAGAAATCGTAAGCAAGGCGTGTCCAACGCTGGCGCCTCTGGTTGAGCAGGGACGGTATAATACGCCAGAAGCCCTCGAGCTAGTGCAGGACTCTCTTACGGAGATCAGACATTATTCACTGGATTGTCTCATCCTCGGCTGTACCCATTACCCGTTCCTCAAGAAGGAGATCAGACAGGTGATGGGGCCGAGCGTCAAGCTGATCAGTTCCGCCGATGAGACGGCGCGGGAGATCAGCACTATTCTGTATCAAAAAGACAGCCTGGCGAAAGGGAATGAAATCCCGATTCATCAGTTCTTTTGCAGCGGAGACCCGGGAATTTTCCGTAAAATAGCTTTACAATGGTTGGGAGAACAAATTGAGTTAACGCCGATTGTATGGCAAGTATCGAATCCTTCTTAAACTAACAAAAAAACCTTTGGGTGGTTATAGCCATCCAAAGGTTTTTTGCTCAAAGCACCTTCAAAATCCTTAAAAAGCTATTTTGGGAGTGGGCACATTACCATCAGGGCTCCGGGATCAGCCGAGACGGAGAGGGGAGTAGAAGCAATCTGCTCTCCATCTCCAAGCGCCAGCCGGGAAAGCGAGCTGTGGACCGAAATATGCCTGCCGCGCATCATCGTCACGAAGGGAAGCCGTGTATGCTTGCCGAACAGCAGCGTTGGAAACAGCATCAGAAGCTTCAGCTTAGAGCAGTCATGAACGATGCAAATGTCCAGCATGCCGTCATCGGGTTTCGCTTCCGGGCAGATCGTCAGCCCTCCGCCATAGCTGATTACATTATTGACCGCGGTCAGCCAGGCCGAAGAATAGTGATGAATAACCCCGTCACATTCCACAGTCAGGTCGGCTGGGCGGAAGGTGAGCAGGGTATGAAATACACCAATGACATAGGCCAATCTTCCAAAGCCTATAGCGTTGCATATCTTTTTATAACGGCTCTTATTGACATTGTCGGCCACCTCGGCATCAAAGCCGACGGCCAGTGCAGTTAATGTGCTGCGGCCCGTCGTTGAGATAAGGTCGGCAATTCTTGGCAAGCCCTGCAGCATGGTATCAACAGCAGCCGGTATCTTCTTGGGAATGCCGAATCCTCGGGCGGTATCATTGCCGGAACCAGCCGGGAAGACAGCGAGCGGAATTCCGGTTGCGCGCAGCGCAGGCAAGAGACTGTGAATGGTACCGTCTCCACCCACAACGCCAACTGCTTTCCATTCTACCGGAGCAGCCAGCTGCTCCTTAAGATAAGCTTGGGCTCCTTCAGCACTCTCGGTAAATTGATATTCGTAAGCTATTCCTTTATGATCAAGAATCTGACTGATTTCTCGCCAGACCCGTCTTCCTCCCCCATTGCCTGAGCGTTGATTCACGATAAATAAGTACATGATAGTTCCTCCATACGCAGGTCGTTCGATTCAGGTAGTTTCGGTTTCCCACTAGAATAGATGCGTTCCCAAAGTTCTTATGCATTCTATGAATAATTGGCACTCGGACTTTTGAATGCGGATACATTTCATAAGTTTAAGTAGTTTAAGTGTAACAAATTAAGATTAAAAAGGAACCATTAAATTTTGAGGAGAGAGCCTATGCAATGGATCGCGATCATCACGATGCTGCTCGATCATATCGGAGCGGCGTTCTTTTCCGGAGAATTAATATGGCGTATAATTGGCCGCATCGCTTTCCCGATCTATGCCTATGCATTGGTGCAAGGCTTCCGGTATACGAAGAGCTACGGAAAGTATATGCTGCGGCTCACGATCATTGCGGCCCTGTCCCAGCTCCCTTATCAGATCGCCCTAAGCCGAAGTGGAATAAATGTCGTAGCGACGCTCCTAGTGGCTGCTTTGCTGCTGCGCTTGCTAGATCGTACGCGCCCGGGGATACGATCGATCCTGCTAATTGCAGGCTGCAGCTTGCTGGTAGAGGTTCTCCCGTTTGATTATGGGGCATATGGACTGCTTCTGGTGCTTATATTCAGATATGCGGAGAAATATCAACTGCTGTTCATGCATGTATTGCTGAACGTGATTTATTTGCTGGCATATGGCTGGGTCGTGCAAATGACGAGTATTATACCAACGCTATTCATCGTGCTTGGTCCTGCTTTATGGCACAGGCTGGAGTCGATTCGAATGCCGCGCTGGCTGTGGCGCTCTTATTATCCGCTCCATCTTCTAGTGCTGGCGGCAATTAGCTACTGGCATGTTTAACATCGGAATAGAAACGGAAAGGGGAGGAGAAAACATGGATTTATGGTCATTCGCGGATCGGATTGAACCCGCGATTGTAGAGGTGTGTGGCGGTTATCGCTATGCCGATTTCCAAGCTCAAAGCATGGAATTGATGCGGAAATATCCGCAGCTATGCCGACGAAGCATTGGCAGAAGTGTTCTTGGGCGATCGATCGACTGTTTTATCATCGGCAATGGTTCGGAACACCTGCATATGAACGGGGCGGTGCACGCGAATGAATGGATTACTACTCCGCTCCTGCTGCGATTTATGGAGGAGCTGCTGGAACACGCTGGTTCGCAGCGCTCAGAGGCGATTGCCCGTTTACTGGAGCGGGCGACGTTGTGGATCGTACCGATGGTTAATCCGGACGGGGTTGATCTGGCCCAGGACGGTGCTGCCATGGCCGACGATAGCTGGAGAAGCTGTTTGCTTGCATGGAATGAGGGCAGCGATGATTTTACAGCATGGAAGGCAAATATTCGTGGGGTCGACCTGAATGATCAGTTCCCGGCTTGCTGGGAGACAGAGCGTGAGCGCCGTCAGGTTTGCGGGCCAGCTTCCCAGGATTACAGCGGTCCTTGCCCGCTAAGTGAGCCAGAAGCCCAGGCTTTGGCGGAGCTGACGGAGACTGTGGAGTTCAGCCGTGTTCTCTCGCTCCATACTCAAGGCCGAGAGATATACTGGAACTACCGGAATCAGGAGCCGCCGGAGGCGGAGGTCTTGGCAGAGAAATTGGCAGCGGCGAGCGGTTACCGTGCTGTGAAGCTAAGTGGAAGTGATGCGGGGTATAAGGACTGGTTCATTATGCAATTCTGTCGCCCGGGCTACACAGTGGAGGCGGGAGAGGGTAAAAATCCATTGCCGCCGGAACAATTCGATTCCATCTATAAAGACCTGGCGCCACTGCTGTTTGAGTTTATCCGGGGATAGAATTCTCCCCGGATGGCCGTCAGGCCTGATTTGCATTTGTTCCTGCCAAGGCAATAAACTGGTGTAGAAGAGAGCAAACAGGGTATTCTACATAGAGGTGGTAGTCCCTGAATCCGCAGGCTAAGGAGGGCTCGCAATGAAATGGTCGAAATTGTGGTCGCTGCGGCATTGGTCACATATTTTTCGGCGGGTGCCCAGGCTGCTTCAATCCCCGCAGATTCCATTGCTGGACAAGCTTCTGCTTACTGTTCCGGCACTGCTGTATTGGGTGCTGCCGGATTTTCTCCCATTTATTCCGATTGATGATCTGGCGGTCACAATGTTGTTGATGAACTGGTTCGTAGCCCGGGCAGAACGTAAATACCCATCTGTTTAAGATAAGCTCGTATCTGGCCAGAGGGTGCCCAATTACAGAAGATATATGCAGGACCCTTGCATCCAGGCCAAGGTTTCTTTACAATAGGAATATTGGCAGTATAGATAGAACATATTTGCTGAACAGGAGATGTCCCATATGAAAGTGAAAATTACCCGCAACGCGGCCAAAGTGATAAAGAAAGAAATGGACAAGGAAGAGAATAAGGATTTGGTCTTGAAGGTATTCATTACCCATGCTCATGGAGACCATGCTCATTATGGCCTCGATTTGGTCAAGCCTGACGATAAACTGACATTAGTATCGACCGATAAAGAAATTGATGTTCTTGTCGATGCGAACGAGCCGATGCTTGATGGCGTAAAGATCGACTACTTGTACCTGCCTGAAGAAGGATTCGTGATTACGAACCCGTCCATGGGCAACCACGGGGATCATTAAACCGGGTTGCTTCATGAGTTCACTCCGTGATCCAAAGTGAGCTTTTTGAACTTTCTTAAGCCATAGTTATTGAAGAAAAGAAGGGAATACATGATGGCGAATGACATTCGCATTTGCGATAAATGCAATCATATCCGCATGAAGACATTTCTGCCGAAGCTGAATAAGATGGCGCCTGATGCCGACATCAAGGTCGGCTGCAAGTCTTACTGCGGGCCATGCGGCAAAAGAGCCTTCATTTACATTAACGGCCGTTATGTCAGCGGTTCGACGGAGGATGAAGTGCTGGAGAAGGCGGCACCTTTTGTGAAGAAGCCGAAAAATTAAAAGATGCTATTATTAATCTAATATGAATTTTGAAGGAGCGTCCATGGTATGATGGGCGCTCTTTTTTGCGTATCGGTAGGGGGTATCTTGCTTGTAATCAACAGAATTATCAAGTAATTTGACAGCAGTGGAGGTTGGTAGTATATTATCTTTAAATAAAGATTCTTTATTATGAGACAAATTAAATCGTACGATTTGAGTTTGTATAACAAGAATAGAAGGATTACACAACAGGAGGTTATCGCATGAACCATTTAAAAGGAATCCACCACGTTACAGCGATTACGAGCAGTGCGGAGAAGAATTATGAATTTTTCACTTATATTTTAGGGATGCGTCTCGTGAAGAAGACGGTGAACCAGGATGATATTCAGACCTACCACTTGTTCTTTGCCGATGATAAAGGAAGCGCGGGCACCGATATGACGTTCTTTGACTTCCCGGGGATCGGGCAAGGGGTGCATGGTACCGATGAGATCTGGAAGACATCCTTCCGCGTACCGGATGACGCTGCGTTGAATTATTGGGAGCAACGGTTCAACCGCTTGCAGGTTGAGCATAGCGGCATTGAGGAGTTATTTGGCAAGAAGACTTTGTCATTCGTGGATTTTGACGATCAGAAGTATATGCTTATCTCGGATGAACATAACGTTGGGATCGGGTCCGGAACTCCTTGGCAGAAAGGGCCAATTCCGCTTGAGCATGCGATTACCGGCCTTGGGCCGATCTTCGTGCGCGTCAGTGACTTCAAATTTTTCAAAGAAGTGATGGAGAAGGTGTTATTGTTCAAAGAGATTGCAGAGGAAAATAAACTTCACTTGTTCGAAGTGGGGGAGGGCGGCAATGGCGCCCAAGTTATCGTAGAGCCTAATGATACGCTCCCTCGTTCCATCCAAGGCTATGGCACGGTTCACCACGCTGCGTTCCGCGTGGAAGACCGTGCGGTGCTGGAAGAATGGATTGAGCGTATGGCCAGCTTCAACTTCCCGACATCCGGTTACGTTAACCGCCATTTCTTTGAATCGTTGTACGCGCGAGTCGCGCCGCAAATCTTGTTCGAATTCGCTACGGACGGTCCTGGATTCATGGGTGACGAGCCATATGAGACATTAGGGGAAATTCTGTCGCTTCCGCCGTTTTTGGAGGGACGCCGCGCACAAATTGAACAACGGGTTCGACCGATTGATACGATGCGCAGCGATAAGGAATTTGTAAAGGAATAATCGCATGACGCCCTGAAAATTAAAACAAGCGGCAGCTTTGAGTAAATCAGAGCCGCCGCTTGTTGTTATAATTCAATCCTTTGTTCGCAGCCATTTGATTAAATCCTCCGTAATCACCCGGTCAGATATAGATAGGCGCTTATTTGCTTCTTCATATGGAATCCTGCACTTCTCTACGTCGGCAAGCTTGCGCGTTGCAAGATCATAGCAGGAGCCGTTATCGAAGCGGCTATCCGGGGACGGAATGTAATATAGCTTGCCATCTGTGAAAGCGCCGGAGCGAAGCACGACAAAGCGTTCCTGACCGGACAATAGGTTGTTGCCCATCATATAGTAATTTTCGGTCGTGATACCGAGTAAATGCAATAATGAAGGCGCCATATCGAGCTGACCCGCAGGCTCGTCGTAAACCGCGGCATGTTGTCCATCAGGCAGATGAATCAATAGCGGAACCTGGTTCATGATTTGACTCATATCAAGACCGGTTAAGGATTTGCCGAGAAATTGCTCATAAGGTTCCTTGTCCTGGAGCGAGTTGTCATGATCTCCATAGAAAACAAGGATCGTATCGTCCCAAATTCCTTGCTGCTTCATTCCTTCTACCAGCTCGCCCAGCGCTGCATCCACGTAATGGACAGACTGCAGATAGTCGCCAAATATTGTGCCCTTGAAATCACCGGTATCCAGCTCTTGTATGTTGGCGGGAAGCGTGTAGGGATGATGACTTGATAAAGTAATCAGGAACGAATAGAAGGGCTGCGTTTCCTTGGACATCAGCTCCAGGGATTGGCGGAAGAAGGACTTGTCGCCAAGCGACCAGCCAATGGCCTCATCCATTTTGTAATCCGCTTGGCTGTAGAAATGATCATAATTCATCGCTTTATACATATTCAGACGGTTCCAAAAACTGCTTTCATAGGCGTGAAAGGCTCCGGTTTCATAGCCGTAATCCTTCAGAATACTGGGCAGTACATCATATTCATGGTCTGGAAAGCGAACAAATACCGATCCAGTAGGCAGCGGGTGCAGAGAGCTTTGTGATGAGAAATCGGCATCCGAGGTTCTGCCCTGTCCGGTTTGATGATAGAAATTGGAGTAGTACATGCTCTCCTGCATCAGACGATTGAAATTCGGCGTAATCTCCTGATCGCCAATCTTCTTGCCGATCATGAAATTCATGAAGGCCTCGGCCTGAACGACAATGATATTGCTGTCCTGGTAGGCACCGAAGGTCTCATTTGAAACAACGCGTCCTAATTTTGCCTGCTCGAACCACTGCTGTAATTCCTGCTGATCTTCAGCGCTAAGCTCCGGCTTGCCGCCAAGATGCTCCTTGGCATAGCGATAGACATCATAGTAATGGAATCCTAGCAGACCGGTAACATTATAGAGGGAAATATTCCACCAGCCGCCCTCAAATAAACCTGCGGCCCATGTCTTGGTATAATGGCGGATGGGGCCGAGCGTCATAGCGAAACCCAGGATGAATATAATGAGCCCGCTGGCCAATCGGCGGACTAACACGCGTCCCCAAGACGGCTTCTCCGGATATGAATAGGTCCGAGGCTGAGTATAGAGGGAACCCGATCGCAACGGATTGCGCAGTGTATGTCGCAGTCGCCATCGGCGTATCCCGAAGAATATCCCGGCAATCAACCCCAGCAGCAGATCAGCGCACAACCAAAGATCGGATGGATGGATAAGCGAGCGGATGCTGTCCCCAAGCTCGCCGACTTGACCCGCCTGCAGCAGAACCGGGATCGTAATGAAATCACCGAAGTAACGGTAATAGATCAGATCGGCAAAGATGAGGAAGCTAAGGATAAGGTCGAGGATCCAAAGGGCGGCCAAGCGTCCGCGCCGCGGCAGCCAGAATACCCAGAACGAGATCAGCATGACCGAGCCGATAGCAATCACGTCATCCAGCCGGCTCATATCGATATATCTGGCGTGCATGTTATTATGAAGCAGAACTAGTTTATAGAAGATTAGAAATAAAAAGACGATATAGGCAAAAAAACGGGCACGATACAAGCGTGTTAACAGGGCGCGTGGCCCCCTGTCCCGTGAATGACCCGGCATGAAATGCCAGCCTCCTTTCTAAATCGAACAAGCGGCCGCAGCAGCGTTGTCCGATCCATATTTAACAAGGAAAACCCTTCCCCCAGATTAATGTCTGGGTGGAAGGGGGCCGAGGTATTGCAGGTATTGGCACTCGATCCGACCGTTGAACAGCTTGCGGCGCTTGTCCGCCTTGCGGCCAAACTCATGCTCGAATTGCTTGGTCGGGGTAATCGCGAAGAAGGACCATGTCGGATGTTCCGCGCAAATTCGGCCGAGCTGGGAAATCAAGCGGCGGATTTCTTTCTCCTCCCCAATCCGTTCGCCGTAAGGAGGGTTCGTGATCATACATCCATAGTCGCCTTGAAGCTCGATCCTCGCCGCGGGAAGCCCCTGGAAAGTGACCTCTTTGGCAAGTCCAGCACTTTTGGCCGCCGCTTGGGCTACTTCAATCGCTTTCGGATCGATATCACTGCCGCTGATATTCAGCGGAATGTCATCGCGTACCAAGTCGATCGCTTCGTCCCGGGCGTCCTGCCACAGCTCCTGCGGAATGGCCGGCCAATTCTCTGAATTGAACGAGCGACGTAGTCCGGGAGCGATATTCCAGGCGATCATTGCCGCTTCAATCGGCAGCGTTCCTGATCCGCAGCAAGGATCATAGAAGGGGCGAGCCGGATTCTGATTCCAACGGCTGAGCAGAATAAGAGCTGCCGCCATCGTCTCCTTGAGGGGAGCTTCTGTAATCAGCTTGCGGTAACCGCGTTTATGCAGCGCAGGTCCCGTCGTGTCCAATGTCAACAGTGCAATATCATTTAGCAGGTTAACCTCAATCACATAACGGGGTCCATTCTCCTGGAACCATTCCGTGTGGTAGGATTGCTTCAGCTTCTCGACGATCGCTTTCTTGACGATGCCTTGGCTGGCAGGGACGCTGCTCAGCTGCGATTTATGGGATCTGCCCTCTACCGGGAATTCTCCATGCGCGGGAATCCAGTCCTGCCAAGGCAATGCCTTCGTGCCTTCGAACAATTCGTCAAAGGTGCGGGCCGGAAATTCTCCCATCTTGATGAGTACGCGGTCCGAGGTGCGCAGCCAGAGGTTGCAGCGGCAGATATCGATCAGGTCGCCTTTAAAAGTGACGCGCCCGTTCTCTACCTTCGTATCGGTGTAGCCCAAGTCTTTTAACTCGCGTGCCACGACGGCTTCCAGTCCCATCGGTGCAGTTGCGATCAATTCTAATTGTCTCGACATTCTCGTTAATCAACTCCGTATAAAGCTTGTAATTCCTGAACTATTTCTTGTAGGAAATGTGCAAAAACCATACAATTCAGTATAGGACAATGTCTCTCAAGTTACAAACTATTGTTGTCTGATAACAGCAATTTAACCTAGTTCGTTCAGAAGGGAGTGTGGATATATGATTACGCCTGAGCAGTACGGCGATGAATTGTATGCGGAAGACGAGGTATTAAGCAGAGTCACGCGTTCGCTTGAGGAACACGGAATTCAGGATGTCTCGATTGCGCCTGGCTATGGCAGGTTGCTGACTTTGCTGGCGAAGCTGGGCGGTGCGAAGCATGCGTTGGAGATCGGTGCCCTTGGCGGTTATAGCGGAATATGTCTGGCGAGAGGGCTTGGAGCAGATGGGCGTCTGGTGTCGCTGGAGATTAGCGAGGAGAATGCCAAGCTGGCTGGAAGCAATATGGAGATAGCCGGATATCGTCAAATAGCGGAATATATGGTTGGGCCCGCACTGGACAGTTTGGAGGTTCTGAAGCAGCGTGGAGAGAAGTTCGATTTTTTCCTGATCGATGCGGACAAAGGGAATTACCCGGCTTATCTCGAGTATGCAATTTCGCTGGCGTCACCGGGAGCGCTCATTGCCGGAGACAATACCCTGCTTAGAGGGAGAACGCTAAATACCGACAAGAACGGACCTTCGGTGATGGCCATGCGGAAATTTAATGAGCTGATCGCAACGGATGAACGCTTGATCAGCACGATGCTGCCGGCCTATGACGGCCTGGCGCTGGCGCTGGTGAAATAATCTCTATGCATGAGCCTTCGGCTTGGAATACAGCTTGGTTCTCACCCAGAGGGTATTCAACAGCAATAAAATACCGGAAATAATAAATAGCCCTTCAATGCCAATGAAGCCGGACAAAGTACCTCCGATCAGAGCGCCGAACATGTTGCCCAGAGCCAACGTACTGCTGTTGAAGCCAAAGGCCCGGCTCTCCATTCCGTCGGGGGTATAGAACCGGATCAGAGCGTTTACGCTCGGCAGAAGTCCTCCCATGAAGATACCCATCAGGAAGCGTACGATGACCAACTGCCAGACGCTCTGCACAAAGGCTTGAGGAATCAGCATCGCCGCGGCGCCAATCAGACAGAACGTCAATATGCGGTGTGCCCCGATCTTATCGCTGACCCGACCGAGTATCGGCGAGGTGATCATATTGGACATCCCGGTTACCGCGCTGACGAAGCCCGCCCAGAACGAGGCGTTCACCACGGTTCCATGTAGTTTCTCTACATATAGCGGCAGTAAAGTCATCGGGCTGATCATGGCGAACTGCAGCAGAAATGTTACAGCAAATAGAGCGGTTAGCTGCTGTGTCTTCGTTAATTCGCGCAGGCCTGCAAGCACGGAAATTTGCGGTGCTTGGGCCGCAGCTTCTTTATTGAAATTTTCGCGCACGAACAGCAGGCAAGCCAGAGAGGCAAGGAATAACAAGCTGCCGGTAATATAGAAAATCGGGCGGAATCCCACCCAATCGGCCAAAAGTCCGCCAATCAGCGGGCCAAGAATCGTACCTGCTACATTGCCGGACTGGATCGTTCCCATTGCGAAGCCCATTCTCTCCTTTGGCGCCGTTCCGGATATGAGCGATACCGCAGCCGGATTGAAGCCGGAGATCGTGCCGTTGAGCAGCCGGAGCAGGAGCAGATGCCAGGGCTGAGTAGCCAAGCCCATAAGGGCAATAACGATGGACATGCCGAATCCGGAGCGAAGGAGCATGACTTTTCTTCCATATTTATCAGCCAGCTTGCCCCACACCGGCTGAAAGATGAAGGAGGTCGCAAAGTTGGCTGCAAAGATGCTTCCGGCCCATAAGCCGATCGCATGCTCTCCGTGAACATTCAGATCTCTGGATAGGTAGAGAGACAGAAACGGAGTGATCATGGTCATTCCGGCATTAACGAGGAATGATCCAACCCAAAGCACAATGAGGTTTAATTTCCAGGTTTTCAGTTGTGCTTCACTTCCTTTCTGACTGTATTCTGGGTGTAATAAGATCATGAGCCCCAAAAGATTGTTTATCTAGTATACCACAATTGTCCAAAATCATCGGAGCAGTTGTCATATGATTGTCATGAGTTTTCCGAGTGTGATAGTTGTTACATCTAGGGAAAGAAGTCATAATGTATAATATAGAATTTTGATAATAGGAGGAGAAGTTGGTTGGCATATAACGATCGGTTTATTCGCGCATGCCGCAGGCAGGAGATCGATACGCTTCCCGTCTGGTACATGCGACAAGCAGGCAGGTATGACCCGGAATATCGCAAGATCAAAGAGAAGTACAGCTTGCTGGAGATTTGCCGTCAACCGGAGCTTGCCGCGGAGGTAACGATGATGCCAGTGCGCAAGCTTGGCGTGGATGCGGCTATTTTGTATTCGGATATTATGAACCCGGTTGCATCGTTGGGTATCGATTTTGATATCGTCAAGAATATTGGGCCGGTCATTGACAATCCGATTCGTTCAGAAGCGGATATCGACCGTCTGACTCCGATTGATGTCGAGCGTGA
Source organism: Paenibacillus sp. 79R4 (assembly GCF_013393165.1). NCBI lineage: Bacteria > Bacillati > Bacillota > Bacilli > Caryophanales > Paenibacillaceae > Paenibacillus > Paenibacillus sp. 79R4. Next base: position 73,357 of record NZ_QJOT01000017.1, read on the forward strand.
TCTATCCCATATTTTAGAGACAATACGGATCCTTGACCGGGAGCTGGAGGTCCCGCTTATTACTTTTGCCGGGGCTCCATTTACGATTGCCAGCTACTTGATTGAAGGGCGTCCGTCCAAGAGCTACATACGTACCAAAAGTATGATGTATGGCGAGCCTGAGCTATGGGACAAGCTGATGTATAAGCTTGGAGATATGGTCATCGCCTATTTGAGAGCACATATTAATAATGGCGGCAAAGCGTTCCAGTTGTTTGATAGCTGGGTTGGCGCGCTGGCCAGACGGGATTTTGAACGATATGTATTGCCTACTATCACTCGTATTTTTGCCGAACTGTCCGATCTGGAGGTTCCAAAGATTTATTTTCCGGGCGTAAGTTCGGGGGAATTGCTGCCGGCTCTGACCGAGCTTCAGGCGGATGTAATTGGTCTTGACTGGCGCATATCAATTGAAGAGGGAAGACGCAGAACCGGAAGGAATTTTGCTGTACAAGGCAATTTGGATCCGTATGTTCTTACTGCGCCTATGCCTGTGATCAAGCAGTATGCCAAGGATATTATCGACCAGGGCATTCAGCAGCCGGGGTTTGTATTCAATCTCGGACACGGACTATTTCCTGAGGCATCGTTGGATAAGCTGCGGGAATTGACGGAATATGTACATGAATACTCACACCAGGCTATTGCCCAGCAAGAATAGATATTGGCTGTCTCAATTTAATGGATGAGGTGAACAAAAGCGTGAGTACAAAAATCGGCGTATTGGTGATGTCTTATGGCACACCGGAAAGTATGGATCAAGTAGAGACTTATTACACACATATACGGCGCGGGCATCCCCCGACTCCGGAGCAGCTTCAGGAACTGACAGAACGTTATGAGGCAATTGTTGGCGGCGTGTTCCCCCTGCGTGCGAATACAGATAAGCAGGTAGCCGCCTTGCAGGAGACGCTGGCTCAGCTGAACCAAGGTTCGGATCAGCAATTTGTCTGTTATCAGGGATTGAAGCATGCCCGTCCTTTTATCGAGGATGGCGTAGAGCAAATGGCTCGCGATGGTATTAAGCTGGCGGTCGGCATTGTACTCGCTCCGCATTATTCGGTGATGAGCATTGGCGGGTATATTAAGCGGGCTGAGGAGAAGGCGGCTGAGCTGGGCGTAAAGATGAGTTTCGTACATAGTTATCATCTGCATCCGAAGCTGATTAAGGCGTTCGCAGACCGGGTGTGTGCCAAGCTGGATCAGTTCAAAGAAGGCGGCGCTGACCGGGATCAGGTTAAAGTATTGTTCAGCGCGCATAGTCTGCCTGAACGCATCCTGAAGATGGGAGATCCGTATCAGGATCAACTGTTGGAGACAGCGGGGGCCGTAGCAGCGGAAGCCGGCGTGAATAACTGGCAATTCACATGGCAGAGTGCGGGTCGTACAGCCGATCCATGGCTGGGGCCTGACATTCTCGATACGCTTCGCAGCTTAAGCCAAGAACAGGTAGAGGATATTCTTGTGGCTCCGGTAGGATTCGTATCGGATCACCTGGAAGTGTTATATGATCTTGATATTGAAGCGAAGACGATTGCCAAGGAGTTGGATATGCGCCTCGAGCGTATCGAATCTTTGGGAACCGATCCGCTTTATATGGAGACGTTGGCTGAGTGCGTGATGAAACAAGCAACAGATTTGAAATAGATTCCTAAATCTATTGCCAAAGTAGTTTCATTAATGTAACAAACGTGAAATTATGAACCCTTCCCTGTAAAATAGGCGAAGGGTTCTATTTATTTGTAGTGCCCTGATATAATAAAATCAATGATGTCTTGAACAAATCATGTTTTCAAAGGAGTCTCATGGATGTATCCACCAAGATCTGAAAAAAATAAAAAACGAAAACAAGAGCAGGAACGCCGCTTAAGCCGTTTTTGGCTGGCGGTGAACGGCCTTCTGATCTTTATTATTATTGTGCTAGGGACTTATTACTATCTTGATTATCGTACGGTCCAGGGAAATAGCAGGAATGTAGAGCAGCAGGAGCAGACCGATCCGGGTCTGTATGAGATGCCGGATGTTTCCCAGCATGAGAATGAGCCGTCAAATGAAGGCGAGGATAGTTCCGCTCAGGCTGATTCCGCTTTGAATGCGGATGGGCAGAATGACTCATCCACGGACGGATTGCTGGACGATACGGAGCAGGGATCCGGCAACACAGTCGATGCTGATCTGAACGGCGATCTGGAGCCGACACCAGAGGAGACGGTCTCTGGCGATCAGGTATTGATCCATTTTGCCGGAGACACGATCTTCTCCGGAAATGTGGCCAAAGTCCTAGAGAAGCAGGGGTATGATTATCCTTATCAGTATGTTAAGGAGCTGTTCCAGAGTGACGACCTCACCGTGCTCAACCTGGAGACGCCAGTGACGTATGGAGGAACCGCTGCTGAAGACAAGACATTCGTATTCAAGTCCTCGCCGAAGGCGCTTGAAGAGATGGTCAAGGCCGGTGTTGATGCAGTTAATCTGGCCAACAACCATACCCTTGATCAAGGGGTGGAAGGGCTGCTGGATACGATTCAGCATTTGAAGGACAATAAGATCCGATATGTCGGTGCGGGCAGAAATAGCGATGAGGCATATGCGCCGATCTACTTCGAACGCAAAGGGATGAAGATTGCGCTTTGCGGATTTAGCCGTGTGATCCCGCAGGCAGACTGGGCTGCTACTAAGAAGAACGCCGGAGTTGCAGCCGTATATGATTCCACTCTCGCGGTGAAAGCCATTAAGGAGGCTCGCAAGAAGGCGGATCTGGTGCTAGTCGTCACTCATTGGGGCAAGGAGAGGGTGACCAAGCTGGAGGAACATCAGACGAATCTGTCCCACACCTTCATCGATGCCGGCGCTGATCTGGTCATCGGCGGTCATCCCCATGTAATGCAAGGAATTGAGAATTATAAGGGCAAATGGGTAGTGTACAGCACGGGGAATTTTATTTTTACGAAATCGAATGATCCGAAGACCTGGGAAACAGCGGTATTCTCGGCGAAATGCAGCAAGAATGGAGACTGCAAATTAAAGCTGACCCCTTATCTCACGGAGATTGGCCAGCCGGTTCCGATGAATGAGCAGGATGGGGCCAAAATGCTGAAGGACATAGAGGTTTTATCGCCGGGAATTAAGATCGATGCTTCCGGGGAAGTAAGAAAGAAATCTTGATGAGTGAACGAACATAGTGCTTATTGAATTATCCGCCGATCTGTTTATGGGTCGGCATTTTTAATTGGAGATTTCTAGGGCTTGTAAACGGAGCGTTGACATAAGTCACAGATACTTGCAAAAAGGTAGGTTTCTATGTCACAATCGACATAGGTACGCTGAATTCCGCTCTGGATATTCGTGCGAAAGATGACAACGGGTACGAAAAGGGGCTGACAACCATTTCCTCAGGGTACAGGCCGCCTGGCGCTCGTTGTTTTTTGCTTATTTTCTGCAAATATATTTGTACATAGATTTAACCATATCAACAAATGAAAGTTCAACGGAAACGGTTTTCAGCACCGAAGCTTACGGTTCCAAGGTGCGTTTTTGCAAAACACTTTTGTGAGATGAAGCTGGAGCGAAGAGCTGAGCTGCTAAAATTCCATATTGCAAGAAAATCTTCCTTTTGATTCACGGACTCGGGGCTGCTCTTTAATTGAACGGCTGCGATCGGTTTTCTTATCAAAAGTGGATTTCCTGAACTACCTCTTAATCTAAAGGAGAAATCTATAGTGAATAAAACAATCGCTAATGTATATTGCGTAGGACGCAACTATCAACTGCATGCTGAGGAATTAGGCAATGCTGTGCCCAAGGAACCGATGATATTTATGAAGCCGTCCCATGCGGTCGTGCCAATGACGGGTGCTCGGCTTGATCTGCCACCAGATCAGGGGGAGGTTCATTATGAGACAGAACTCGTATTGCGCATCGCACGGGAATATAAGCCGGGGATGTCCGTCGATGAACTCGTTGATGTGATGGCGCTCGGCATTGATTTCACATTGCGTGATGTCCAGACTGAGCTGAAGGCCAAAGGACATCCCTGGACGGCGGCTAAGGCATTCCGCGGCTCCGCCCCGATGACCCCTTACATCGCCTTTCCGGGTACGGAAGAGACGGCGAAGGAGAACTTTATTCTGCGCAAGAATGGTGAGATTGTTCAGCGCGGCAATATCGCTAATATGATCTTTCCGCTGCAGCGAATTATCGATTTCGTGGCTGAACGTTATGGTCTGGGCGAAGGTGACCATATCTTTACGGGGACTCCGGAGGGAGTTGGCCCGGTATATCAGGGTGACCAACTGGAAATCTCCTATGGCTCCCAAGTACTTGGCAGCTGTGTGATCGGGAGCGGGCCGACAGCTTCGGGACGGTCGTAATGATAGATTGGATTATTGGGGCATTATGCGCCCTATTGATTGCCGGAGCTGCTTATTGGAAGAAGTCCTTATCTCTATCAGGGGCTGTGGCTGCTGTCATGATGGGCACGGTATATTATGCAGCCGGTAATTTATTTTGGTTCGGGATATTGATCCTCTTCTTCGTGACCTCCTCCATATTCTCCAAGCTTCGCGGCGATCGCAAGGCTGAGCTGGAGAAATCCTATGCCAAGAGCGGACGGCGTGACGCTGGCCAAGTCTTGGCAAATGGCGGGCTTGGGATGGCTGCTTGCATATTAAATGCGCTGTGGCCGAATCCAGTCTGGGGATACTTTTTTATCGGTACGATGGCTGCTGTAACAGCGGATACATGGGCTACAGAGTGGGGTGGACTAAGCAAAAGACCTCCTCGTTCCGTAGTGAACTGGAGGGTTGTTCCACCGGGAACATCCGGCGGGGTCTCTTCATTAGGCAGTATGGCAGCGCTGATTGGCGCCGGGGTTATTGGGGGGGCCGCTTGGGTGCTGCTGAGATGGACCGGAGGTATGCAGGGCGCGATGCAAGGCTTAATATCGATCGGGTTATGGAAATGGATTGTTATCGGCGGAGCGTCGGGATTTGCCGGCGCGATGGCGGATTCATTGCTGGGGGCAACGGTACAGAAGATGTTCCGCTGTGAAGTATGCGGCAAGATCGTCGAGGTTGGCGAGCATTGCGGGCGACCGACCGCAGCGGCGCGTGGATGGAGCTGGATGAACAATGATGCGGTAAATCTGATCAGCTCAGTGGCAGCTGGATTCATTGCCTGGGGATTGGGAGCTTTTTTGGCCTAGCTAGGCGTTTACCTATCAGTAATCTCGTATTAATCGAACAGAAAAGTAGGGAAATCACTTATGAATATCATGACAGTAGAGCATTTGACGAAAACCTATGGCGAGAAGGTCCTGTTCCAGGACGCTTCCTTCGGAATGGATGAGCACGATAAAATCGGTGTAATCGGGGTAAATGGGACGGGGAAATCAACATTCCTGCGCATCATTGCCGGACTTGATCAGGCCGATGAGGGCAAGATTGCTATCAATCGGGATGTCCGGGTTGCCTATCTGGCCCAGAACCCGGAATTTGACCCTGAGCTTACGGTGCTTAGAGCGGTATTTCAGGGGGAGGATGCGCAGCTGCAGGTCATATCAGAATATATGGAGGCCATGGAGCTGCTGGAAATGCTGCCAGGTGACCAGGGGCTTGCGGAGCGTGTAACCCGATTAACGCAGGAGATGGATCGGACCTCGGCTTGGAATCTGGAGAATGAGGCCAAGACAGTTCTATCCAAGCTTGGGATTACCGATTTCAGCCAGAAGATCGGTAGTATGTCCGGCGGCCAGCGGAAGCGGGTAGCCTTAGCGTCCGCGTTAATCATTCCTTCGGAGCTGCTGATTATGGATGAGCCTACGAACCATCTCGATAATGATACGGTCGGCTGGCTAGAATCCTTCTTGCAGAAGCGCCGCGGTGCTCTTTTGCTGATTACGCATGATCGGTATTTCCTTGATCGGGTCTGCAATGTCATGCTGGAGCTGGATCATGGGCGTCTGTTCCGTTATGAAGCGAACTACAGCCGTTTTCTGGAGCTGAAGAGCGAACGGGAGGAGCGGGAGGCAGCATCGGAGCAGAAGCGGCAAAATCTGCTGCGCACCGAGCTGGCCTGGATTCGCCGCGGTGCGAAGGCACGCTCCACGAAGCAGCGGGCGAGAATTGAGCGCTTTGAGAAGCTGCAGTCGCAGGTGACGGAATATAAGAGTGACTCTGTAGATATTTCCGTCGCTTCCACCCGGCTGGGGCGCAAAATTCTCGAGATCAGCGATTTGAGCAAATCCTTCGGGGAGCGCCAGTTAATCTACGGCTTGAATTATACGGCAGTGCCCGGAGACAGTGTCGGGATTATCGGTCTGAACGGAAGCGGCAAATCGACGCTGCTCAACATGATTGCCGGGCGTATTCAGCCTGATGCGGGTGAGATTGAGCTTGGTACGACGGTCAAGCTGGGCTACTATACACAGGAGCATCAGGAAATGGACGGTAAGATGCGTGTCCTTGATTATATTAAGGAAGAAGCAGAGCTTGTAACTACGGCGGATGGTTCGCGCATTAGCGCCAGCCAAATGCTGGAGCGCTTCCTATTCACGGGCGCGATGCAATGGACGCCGATCGAGAAGCTGTCCGGCGGAGAGAGAAGACGGCTCTATCTGCTACGCGTACTGATGAGCGCGCCAAACGTTCTGCTGCTGGACGAACCCACCAATGATTTGGATATTCAGACCTTGACTGTATTGGAAGCCTATCTGGATGAATTTCCGGGTGCTGTATTCACAGTATCTCATGACCGTTATTTCCTTGACCGTACCGTAGATAAGATTATGGCCTTTGAAGGCGATGGAAAAGTAGCTGTTCACGTTGGGGATTATAGTGACTATCAGGAGCGTGTACAGCGTGGTGACCTTGGCGGCGGCCACGATGCGGAGCCGGAGCGTGGCGGATCAGGCAAAGGCAGCGGCAGCGGTGGGAATGCGAGCCGGAATGGCAGCGGCAGCCTAAACGGAGCGGCTGCTCAGGATGAGGCTGCTGGAACCGATGGCCGTGCTGCGCGCACGGAGCGGCTCAAGTTCAGCTACAACGAACAGCGCGAGTATGAAGCGATCGATGGGAAGATCGAGGCGACAGAAGCGCGGCTGACTGAGATTAGCGTGGAAATGGAGCAAGCCGCTAGTGATGCAGCAAGGCTTCAGGAACTGATGCAGGAGCAACAGACGGCAGAAGCAGAGCTGGAGCATTTGATCGAGCGTTGGACCTATCTGAACGAGCTTGCTGAGAAGATCGAGAGCCAGCGTAATCAATAGATTAAGCCTGGCGTTGCTTGGCTTGTAACCTAGGCCCTGTAAACCGCGCAATTCGTAGTAAAAAATATAACTTCGCGATTGTGATGGTGGGTTGCTGTCCAGCGAGGGCATTGCCTTTACCAGCTCAAAACTTGCATTTTTGCAGGTTTTGAGCTGTTTTGCTATGGATGAATACGCACCGGGTAAAAAGACGCCCCTGTCCCATTTATACTGGGGTTAGAGGCGTCTTATTTATATCTATCGCTATAGATCGCGGCGCAATCACGCTTACTCTGTAACGTAGGCAGCGAGCAGTTTGGCTGTATTAATAACCGCTTGTTTATGCGTCCGTTCCATGGCATGGGAGGCATGAACGCCCGGCCCGATCAGAGCGGCGCGGATGTTATTGCCGGCGCGCAGGGCAGCGGAAGCGTCCGAGCCGTAATGCGGATAAATATCAACCGCGTACGGGATTTCAAGCTGCTTGGCCAGCTCGATCAATCGGCCAGTCATATCGTAATCATAAGGGCCGCTGGAATCCTTGGGGCAGATCGACACATCGGTCTCCTTGCAGCTGAGATCATCGCCCATTGCCCCCATATCAACGGCAACCATCTCATTGATGCCCTCCGGCAGCCAAGCTGCACCATGACCGACTTCTTCATAATTGGAGAGGAGGAATACGAGGTCGTGCTTTGGCATCCAGCCTTCGCGCCTGCTCGATTCGATCAGTCCAAACAGAGCGGCAACGCTGGCTTTGTCATCCAGATGACGGGATTTTACATATCCGCTTGGCGTGATGACGGCCCGGGAATCGAAGGAGATGAAGTCTCCCACGGAAATCCCAAGCTTCAAAACATCCTCTTTATTCTCCACCCGTTCATCGATGCGAACCTCCATATTGGCTTCTTCCCGCTTGTAGGTACGGGCATCATCGTATACATGTACGGAAGGGTGCTGGGATAGAATCGTTCCGGTATATTTCTTGCCATCACGAGTATGAATGATACAGTATTCGTTCTCGATGCTGTTCATCAAGAAGCCGCCAACCGAGGTTAGCTTCAGCGTTCCGGTCGAGGTAATCGAGCGGACCATTGCTCCAAGCGTGTCAATATGCGCGCTCAGCGCGATGCGGCGGGACGAATCGCTGCCCTTCAAGGTGAGCAAAGCGCCGCCTTTCTCATTCAGGGAGAAAGGGACACCTAACGATTCGGCTTCAGCGCGGACAAGCCCGATGGCTTCATGTGTATACCCGGTCGGGCTTGGCGTATCTAGCAATCTTTTTAAGAGATCCAAAATATAAGCTTCATTGGGCTTTATATTCATATTTACAATCCTCCATCGTTCAATCAAGTGCTGTCAGCTTGAGACTGTGCGATTCAGTTCGCAAGTCTACTTGTGGTTCATTTCCCAGATGAGAGAAATGGCCGATTAGCTGTTGGTTGTAGGCTGTTCTTCAGCAGGCAATTCTTCCGGCTTTGCTTCCGGAAAAACATAGCCTGTAGCTTCCTGAATATGTACAAGCTTGGCATTCAGTGTTTTGACTTGCTTCTGCAGGCGGTAGCCGCGGAAAATGCCGAAGGAACCAACGATTATGCCGCCGAGCAGCGTACAACCAAGGATAAGCAGAATTTTCGGCAGGCTTACCGTTCCAAACAGTAGGTTCACATCGACCATGTCCACATTAATTACAGCAAAGACAGCAGTAATCAACGCAAATATCAAAGCGAGAATAAGAGACCATTGGATTTTCATGAGGGAACACCTCCTTCTTATTGACAGTATAAAATCCCTCTCCCACAAGGGGCAAGGGATTTTTTGGCGATGTTATGTGAGGAGGGGCCAAACGGCTATTATTTCGTCAGCTCTTCCATTTGTTTGATAACATCTTCGAACACGCTCATCGCTTCGCGGATTGGCTGAGGAGACGACATGTCGACTCCGGCTTTGCTCAGAATGTTAATGGAGTAATCGCTGCCCCCGCTCTTCAGGAAGCCGAGATACTTATCGACCGCAGGCTTGCCTTCATCAAGAATTTTCTTGGAAAAGCTGGTAGCTGCGGAGAAGCCGGTCGCATATTTGTACACATAGAAGCTGGTGTAGAAATGCGGAATCCGTGCCCATTCCATCTCGATATCTTGATCGACCTTCATTTCATTGCCATGATATTTCACATTGAGATCGTAGTAGATGGACGACAATTCTTGCGGTGTCAATGACTCACCAGCCTCAGCACGCTCATGCACAATCTTCTCGAACTCGGCGAACATGGTCTGACGGAAGATCGTCGTACGGAACTGATCCGCATAATAGGTCAGCAGATAGAGCTTTTGCTTCGGATCGGTGGACTTCTTCAGCAAGTAATCCATCAGTAATGCTTCATTCGTCGTCGAAGCCACTTCGGCCAGGAAGATGGTGTACTGCGCATCCCGGTATTTCAGAGCTTCGTCTGAGAAATAGGAGTGTAGGGCATGACCCATCTCATGCGCCAGGGTGAACATGCTGTTCAGGTTGTCCTTGTGGTTAAGCAGAACATATGGATGTGTGCCGTAGGCGCCCCAACTATACGCGCCGGTCCGTTTGCCTTCGTTCTCATATACATCGATCCAGCGGTGCTCAAAGCCTTGGCGCAGCACTTGAAGGTATTCCTCGCCAAGCGGCTTCAACCCATCAAGAACGGTCTGCTTGGCCTCATCATAAGTGATATCCCATTTATATTCTTCGACTAGTGGAGCGAACAAATCGTACATATGCAGTTCATCCACGCCCAGCAGCTTCTTGCGCAGCTTCATGTAACGGTGCAGAAGCGGAAGGCTCTCATGGATGGTGTCGATAAGATTGGTGTAAACCTCTTTGGGAATATTGTCACCATGCAGATACATTTCCAGCACGGAAGGGTATTTGCGAACGCGGGAATAGAACATATTCTTGTTCACATTCGCACTAAGGGTAGCGGCAATCGTATTCTTTTGCTTGGCATAAGTCTCATAGACGGCCTTAAAGGCACGGCGGCGGACATCCCGGTTCGGGTTCTCCAAATATTGAATATAGCTGCCATGGGTAAGCGGAACTTCCTTGCCGTTCTCATCCTCGATGTTCGGGAATTTCATATCGGCGTTGTTGATCATGCCAAAAATGCTTTGCGGCGCCTGAGACAGATTGCCAACCTGAGCAAGCAGCGCTTCTTCAGTCTTGCTAAGAACATGGGCTTTCTCGCGTTTGATCTCTTGGAGCGTGAACTTATAGTCGGCCAGCTCAGGGCTATCGATTAGCGCATCTAGCTCCTTCTCAGGAAGGGACAGAATTTCAGGAGTGATGAAGGATAATGCCTCGCTCACCTCAACGCTTAATTTCTTGGCTTTTTGCAGCAGTGCCTGATATGTAGGATTGGTAGTGTCTTCATCGTGATGAAGATGAGCATACACGTATAGACGCTCAAGCTTGAGAGAAATGTCATCCTCGAGTACGAACACTTCCTTGATGACTTGCGGAGTGTTTAATTTGCCTTCGTATTCCGACGTCTTCTTCTTTAATTCCTTTAATTCATTGTAGGATGCGTCCCAGGACTGCTGGCCTGTGAACAGGTCATTAAGCTCCCAAGTATTGTTTGCCTCAACTGCGGATCGTTTTGGTAATGTGCTCATTGGTATCCTCCTCTGTTTTGGATGAGATGAAGTTGCAGATGCTGGTTGTTGAAAAGCGGTGTCAGCGAAAATTCCGGAGAACAGCAGGCAGCCGGATAGCAAGAGAGGAAGTATGGAATGTTGGTTCAAGTTGGGAGTACCCTCCTATTCAGAGGTAGTTCAAAAGAGTGCTGAAAATCGGGCTTTTTGAACATACACTGTTAATTTATAGGAGTTAGTATATCCTCACTTGGTGAGTTCTATTTGCCGGCAGCTATCCTTCGGAACTTTGAATCAACCCAGATTCCAAAAACTGTAAACGATTAAAATAAAGGCTGCCACGATCATGAATATAGAGGTGATGGCAAGTCCGCGTTTCAGTTTGGGCGGGATGGAATTTTTATTTAAAATCACTACAAGCCCAAGACAGAATGCGCAAATAATGAAGATTAGATAAGTGCTCTCCATGAAAATACTCGCTTTCTACATATTTTAGAATCGCAGCCGCCAGTTGGGGGCCGCGATTGCACACCAGTTAAAAGTGTCTTCGGACAGGCCTTCTAGACGAGCTTGAAAGCGTCCATAATCTCTTTCCATTCCTCTTCCCGGTCTACGAAGTCCTCCTTCGGGAACCGGTCAGCAGCCCATTTCATGAGGGCGGGGCGGCTTAGAAATGTATGTGTTTCCTCGCCCCATTGGTCCGAAATCTCACGCAGAATAATGTACTTGCCTTGCACCTCTACAGTCATCATATTCCATTTGTCGCGTTTGTATATTTGATGTTTTTTTATCATTATGACTCTCCGATCTGTACATCATTTGTGACGATAAATTGCTTATGATTTTTATCATCTTGAAGTGGAACATTTTTATGAAAATGATAACGTACTATATGAAGGAAAGCAAATAAAAAAGGGGCTTGTCCGGATAGAATTAAAAGATTTTTTAGCAAAATGACACGTTGCATTGTTTATGGGCATAGAGTATAATATGGTTATTCGTCAATGATGGCGATTATTTTTAGGAGGTTGTTCATTTGAAAGGTACAGTTAAATGGTTTAACGCAGAGAAAGGCTATGGCTTTATTCAAGTAGAAGGCGGCGAAGACGTATTCGTACATTTCTCCGCAATCCAAGGCGACGGATTCAAAACTTTGGACGAAGGCCAAGCCGTTGAGTTCGAAATCACTGAGGGCAACCGTGGTCCTCAAGCTGCTAACGTAATCAAATTATAAGATCTATTCCGTTTAACGGATCACTTATAAAGTTTGGTTCCAAGCGCGATAATGAAAGACACAGCTCTAATTAGGGCTGTGTTTTTTTGCGTTTGAAGCCTGGTGAAGATGCTGGCAATTTGCCTGCTTCCTTACAGCAGCAAGCGGCGCCTCGATATCGACACTTGTAACATGCCTCCGATGGCGAGGCGCCGGGTTTTGTGTATAATGCGCAGTTGCGCAGATAATCTCAAGTGGACTATGTTTCTAACCGAAACTACAGGGCGCTGTTGAGATGAAATCACGGGCACTTCAAGTTTAACGAAACTGTGGGCGTGATTGACTCAGACCCGGGCACTTCAGGTTTAACGAAACTGTGGGCGTGATTGACCCAGACCCATGCACTTCAAGTTTAACGAAACTATGGGCGTGATTGACCCAGACCCATGCACTTCAAGTTTAACGAAACTATGGGCGTTATTGACTCAGACCCGGGCACTTCAAGTTTAACGAAACTATGGGCGTTATTGACTCAGACCCGGGCACTTCAAGTTTAACGAAACTACAGAGCGTTATTGGCCTAAAATCAAGGGCATTTTAAATCTAGCGAAACTACAGAACGTTATTTACTCAAAAAACAGGCTTTTGGTCGGTTTTTAGCCCAAATAGCGATACACAGTTTCGTTACAATTTTCAGGAGCTCTTTTTAGCTCGAATAGCGATACTACGTTTCGTTAGAGAACGGCGGGGTACGAAGGGGAGCAGGAAAATAGCTGAACGAGTTGAATTCCCGGAAATTACTGGGGAAAGCCCAATGTCAGAAATACCAGCAGGAACAGAAGGACCAGGGATATCAGCAAGGTCGGCAGTAACGGCAGCAACGGCACATCAGGAGAACAGTAATACCAGCAAATCGGCAGTATCGGAAAAATCAGCAAAGACCAGCAATATCGGTAATAACAGTAACCGGAACTTCGGCAACATCAGTAATATCAGTTAGACCCGGAATATCAGCAATAACAGCAGTAACGGCAACATTAGCAGTACCAGTAACATCAGCAATACCGGCAAAGTCAGCAATATCGGCAAGACCAGTATTATCAACAATATCAGCAACATGGGTAAGACCAGCAATACCGGGCACTTCAAGTTTAACGAAACTACAGAACGCTATTTACTCAAAAAACAGGCTTTTGGTCGGTTTTTAGCCCAAATAGCGATACACAATTTCGTTACAATTTTCAGGAGCTCTTTTTAGCTCGAATAGCGATACTACGTTTCGTTAGAGAACGGCGGGGTACGAAGGGGAGCAGGAAAATAGCT
>NZ_QJOT01000044.1:0-475 GCF_013393165.1 Paenibacillus sp. 79R4
AACTGAGCTAATGGCTCATAAAATGGCTGGGGATATAGGATTCGAACCTATGAGTGACGGAGTCAAAGTCCGTTGCCTTACCGCTTGGCTAATCCCCAATAAAGACTCATATGGTGGAGGCTAACGGGATCGAACCGCTGACCCTCTGCTTGTAAGGCAGATGCTCTCCCAGCTGAGCTAAGCCTCCATATGTAACAATCCTTTAAAGAAAATGGTGACCCGTAGGGGATTCGAACCCCTGTTACCTCCGTGAAAGGGAGGTGTCTTAACCCCTTGACCAACGGGCCTTACTCGTGGAGCTCTCAACCGGGATCGAACCGGTGACCTCATCCTTACCATGGATGCACTCTACCTACTGAGCTATGAGAGCTAATGGCTCCCCGAACAGGACTCGAACCTGTGACAACTCGATTAACAGTCGAGTGCTCTACCAACTGAGCTATCAGGGAACATTGCTTGGCGGCTTCCTACTCTC
>NZ_QJOT01000018.1:0-83580 GCF_013393165.1 Paenibacillus sp. 79R4
GCCACTACCGCTTCAGTAGTCAGGAACAAGCCTGCTACGGATGCTGCATATTGCAGTGCGGAACGCGTTACCTTCGCAGGGTCAACGATACCTGCGTCGAACATGTTCACCCATTCGCCTGTAGCTGCGTTGTAACCTACGCCTACTTCTTCCTTCTTCAGGCGTTCTACGATAACAGAGCCCTCTTCACCCGCATTCGCTGCGATCGTGCGAACTGGCTCTTCCAGAGCGCGAAGAACGATGCTTGCGCCTGTCTTCTCGTCGCCGCTCAGGTCAAGTGCTGCGACTGCGTTATATACGTTCACGAGCGCTACGCCACCGCCCGATACGATCCCTTCTTCAACCGCTGCGCGAGTTGCGTTCAGGGCGTCCTCGATGCGAAGCTTGCGTTCTTTCAATTCCGTTTCTGTAGCTGCGCCAACTTTGATCACCGCTACGCCGCCAGCCAGTTTAGCCAGACGCTCTTGCAGTTTCTCCTTGTCGAACTCGGAAGTGGTCTCTTCCAGCTGCGCACGGATTTGGTTCACTCGAGCATCGATGTCGGCTTTGTTGCCACTGCCGTCCACGATCGTTGTGTTCTCTTTCGTAACGATAACTTGACGTGCATTACCAAGCTGATCGATAGTTGTGCTCTTCAGATCCAGGCCGAGCTTCTCGGTGATTACTTGACCGCCAGTCAGAGCTGCGATATCTTGCAGCATTGCTTCACGACGGTCGCCGAAGCCAGGTGCCTTAACAGCTACCGCGTTGAACGTTCCGCGCAATTTGTTCAAGATCAGCACCGTTTGTGCCTCACCTTCGAGGTCTTCTGCGATCACAAGCAATGGTCTGGATTGTTGTACGATCTTCTCCAGAAGTGGCAAGATTTCTTGCGTGCTGCTGATCTTCTTGTCCGTGATCAAGATATATGGATTGTCGAGGACGGCTTCCATCTTATCGGTATCTGTGATCATGTATGGAGATACATAGCCACGATCGAATTGCATACCTTCTACCACTTCAAGCTCCGTAAAGAAACCGCGGGATTCTTCAACAGTGATCACACCGTCTTTGCCTACCTTTTCCATGGCTTCGGCGATTTGTTCGCCGATTTCTTCGTCTGCTGCAGAGATCGCAGCTACTTGAGCGATCGATTGCTTGCCTTCGATCGACTTGGAGATCTTTTGCAGCTCTTCAACCGCTACTTTCACGGCTTTGTCGATCCCTTTGCGAAGACCGATTGGGCTTGCGCCTGCAGTTACGTTCTTCAGGCCTTCACGAATCAGGGCTTGTGCAAGTACCGTTGCTGTAGTTGTACCGTCACCAGCTACGTCGTTTGTCTTCGTTGCTACTTCTTTGACGAGCTGAGCACCCATGTTCTCGAATGCATCTTCCAGTTCAATCTCTTTCGCGATTGTTACACCATCATTGGTGATCAACGGGCTGCCGAATTTCTTCTCCAATACAACGTTGCGGCCCTTTGGACCAAGTGTTACTTTTACTGCATCTGCCAAAGTATCTACACCACGTAGCATTGCGCGACGTGCTTCTTCACTAAATTTAATTACTTTTGCCATGAATAAATACCTCCCTATATTTTAAATCCAACTGTTCAGCCGTTATATTCAAGCCAAGTGCTTAATTATTCAATAATCGCGTGGATGTCGCTTTCCTTCATAATCAAATATTCCTTGCCATCATACTTCACTTCAGTACCAGCATATTTAGAGAACAATACACGATCGCCTTCCTTCACTTCCAAAGGAACACGAACCCCATCATTCAATGCACCGCTTCCGACTGCGATGATTTTGCCTTCCTGCGGCTTCTCCTTGGACGCATCTGGAAGTACGATTCCTAATGCTGTAGTCTCCTCTTGTTTGATTGGTTCTACCAGTACGCGTTCACCTAATGGTTTGATCATGAAAAAGAGCCTCCTTTAATAATATTAGTTCATTGGCAAGCTTACGCTTCAATGATTAGCACTCGATACGTCACAGTGCTAACAACATCTATAATGATAATAAAATCGCAAAAAAATTTCAAGTTTTCCCATCATCTTTTTTATGCAAAACTTAGAATTAAGTCAGAACCCCCTATAGGGCCCTTATGGCGTAAGGAGAAAAAAGAAAAGAGGCTGCCGATAGACAGCCCCACTCCTCACCCCTTATCCATAGGTATCCTACCAATATGGGGAGGACAAATAGAGCATGACAATGCTCCGCACCGCATGGCCCGTTCATCTTCCACATCCACGTACTCTAGCTGAACTCTTCCGCACGCTTGGCGTCTGCAGCCAATTGCTTCTTGTGTACCCGGCTGGACAGCAGCACGCTGATCTCATACAGGATAATAAGCGGGATCAGCACCAGGAAGGCCGAGAACAGGTCCGCAGGGGTGATCATCACCGAGATAACAACCAGTATAAAATAAGCAACGCGACGCATTTTGCGCAGCAAGGTTGGGGTCAGAAGCCGCAGCTGCGTCAGGAACAAGATCACGATCGGCAGCTCAAACAACAGCGAGATGGGAAACACGATATTCATCAAAAACTTGAAATAGTCGGCCATCCCATAGGTCTCGATCAAACCAAGCTCCTTGTTCAGCCCGGCGGTAAATCGCATCGCTAGCGGGAATACTACGAAATAACCGAAGGCAATTCCGATTAAAAAGCAGAGAAATACATAGGGAATATACCTTAGCGTTGCCTTGCGTTCTCTCGGTCTTAGCCCAGGGCTGACGAATGCCCATATTTGGTAGAGCGTAAAAGGCAGAGTAATGCCTAGGGCAACGACCATCGCTATCTTCATATATACGCCGACGCCATCCCAGAAGGAGAAAGCATTCAGCTTAATCTCCACACCGGTTATCGAATTAATCGTCAAATATTGATAGATCGGACGCACGACAAAAAAAGCAGCGACGAGAACAAACGTGAACACGAGAGCCACGTAAATTAACCTCCGCCTTAATTCCGATAAATGCTCCACAATCGTCTCTGACTTCAATTCATCAGCCATACTTGTCCTCCTTAGGCCGATTGTTCGGCTTAACACGCCAGTGGGCGGCAATATTAAAAACAAAATCCCTCCCTAATAACAAGGAAGGGATTCAATATGTATCTTCTATTCTGGCAGACGTCGGTCCTCCTGCTTTGCAGCTTCATTTACAGGAGCCGCTTCCGCTTTCTGAGCTTCGGGACGATCCTCTACAATATCGCGAGTGGCATTCTTGAACTCATTAATCGTGCGCCCGACGGCGCGGCCAAGCTCCGGCAGCTTCTTCGGACCAAACAACACGAGAGCCGCTATAACAATTAACAGAAAAGCACCTGCACTCATGCTCATTCTCCCCCGTTAGCATAAAATAATAGACTCATGATGGGGCGCCATCATGATACGCCCACATCATACCATAACAAAGATCACAGTTACAGCCCGTTCAGCAAATTTATTTGCAGAAACATGAAATTATGCCAACAGCTCTATGCCGTTTAACCAACTCGCAACAGGACAATTTACAGACGGAATTGCCCTGTCACCATAAGCAGCGCTTCCGGAAGCTGATCCATGATCGCTGCCAGGTTCTCGTGCACCCCTTTTGGAGTTCCCGGCAGATTGACGATCAACGTCCGCCCGCGGATTCCGACAATGCCCCGGAACAGCATGCCGGCCGGATTTTTCTGCATTACCTTGCAGCGCATCGCTTCGGCCATTCCCGGCACCTCACGTTCAATGATACGCCGGGTTGCCTCGGGAGTTACATCCCGAATAGCAAGCTCTGTGCCGCCGGTAGTCAAGACAAGATCGGCTTGAAAATAATCGGTCATTTCAATCAGCGCAGCGATAATCTCATCAGGTTCATCAGGAACGATGCGATATTCGATGATTTCGCCTCCCAATTCTTCCTCGACCAGTTCCCTAATCACCTGTGCGCTCGTATCTTCACGTTCGCCCCTGGCTCCTTTGTCGCTTGCCGTAAGAATCGCTGTTTTCCAAACCATGAAGCCATCCTCCTCACCCTTATGGAACTTCTATTTAAGTTGTATTCATCATTTTATTCTGCGCACTACTGTACGCAATTGTTCATCAGATCCGATCAGATCCGCGAATAATCTCCATGGACACCACCGCTCTTGGCCTGCAGCATTGTAGGTCCGATAACGATATCCTTTTGTAACGCTTTGCACATATCGTACACCGTTAGCGCTGCCGCTGATACGGCCGTAAGTGCTTCCATTTCTACCCCTGTTCTTCCTTCCGTTCTGACTGTAGCTTCTATATATAACTCATCCTGGTTGTTATCCGTAAAGACGATGTTCACTCCGGTAAGCATCAACGGGTGACACATCGGAATCCAATCAGACGTGCGCTTGGCCCCTTGAATACCGGCTACCTGGGCGACGGCAAGCACATCTCCCTTGCTGATCTTGCCTTCCTTGATGGCAGTCAGGGTCGCAGGTTCCATAAGCACCGTCGTCCGGGCCACGGCGACCCTCACTGTGGATTCCTTGGCCGAAATATCGACCATCCGCGCCCGACCCTGTTCATTAAAGTGCGTCAGGGCTTGTCCTGATTCCGTTTCCATAAATGCGCTCACTACTCTCTATCATATATATATTATACCTGATGCTGTAAACAGCATATCCAGTCTAAAATCATGCTCTTCCATCGGAATCCGCCCCGGGATGATCTGCTCCTCAAGCGTCAGCGAGGCCTTAATAGGGATCAAACCCGTGCTCTGGATCGATGATATTTGTTCCATGAAGCCATCATAATACCCGCCCCCGAAGCCAATTCTCCCGCCACAGCGATCATAGGCAAGACCCGGAACGATAATGATGTCGATCTCTGTATAACGCAAGGTCGGCCACTGCGGCATATCCTCTCCCGGCTCGGCGATGCCCCATACTCCCGGGCTAAGATCATTAACATTACTCATTTCATGAAGCGTCAGCTTCCGTTCCTCGCTGATCACTTTAGGGACCAGTACCCGGTCACCCCGCTTCAGGCAAGTTTGAATCAAATGCAGCGTCTCGGGCTCGTCTCGAAATGATACGTAGCAGAACACATTCAGTCTTCCACCGCGGCTTTTTCTTAGGGGGGATAGCACCTCGTTCTCTGCCAGCAGACTGGCAGCAATCGACTGTTCTCTGCGGGAAGCTGCAGAGACATTGGAGCGAATCACAGTCATTCTGCGACGCAGTTCTTTCTTTTGTGCGGATATATTTTGAGCTGAAGTATCCCTCACGACGCCTCTTCCCCTTTCTCGTCAAGAAGGATATATTTTATGTTTTGTCAAAAGTATATATTCTTCCTCCTAGTGTATCATTGTTAGCGTAAAATGAAAACCAAGCTTCTTTTCGCAAATAGCATGACAGCGATCATTAAAGTGCGGTGCATTTGCAGGGTTTTTCATGTACACTACAATATATAAGTAGTAGGTTTATTGGAAGAGATTCAAAAATGCGACACATCTCAAATGCTCGCTCAGCTCACTCAAGTACTAACCACAAGTTAATGCTTTCGAGGCCTTTTCTACGAAAACGGATAGCTCCGCTCCTTACGCCCTGGCTACATCCCATTGAAGCGTTTGATAAAACGCATATGGGAAGCATAAGCTGCGGACTGAAAAGCGAAATTTTTGAACTCTAATGATTCGCTTAATCACACAAAACCTAATGCAGTAATTTCAGAACATACTTAGTAAATTCGTTGGAGGATCAAATTCATTATGTTGCTTCAAGCTGCAAATATCACGAAATTATTTGGCGTCACTCCGGTATTGGAGGGCATTAACCTGCAGATTCTGGAAAGAGAACGGATCGGGCTGGTCGGTGTTAATGGCGCAGGAAAATCTACATTGCTGCAAATCCTTGCAGAGGAAATATCTTATGATGGCGGGCAAATCTTTAAAGCCAAGGAGACGCGGATCGGTTATCTTGCTCAGAACAGCGGGCTACAATCCGACCGAACGATCTGGGAAGAAATGCTGAACGTGTTTGCCCCTTTATTAGAGACTGAGCGCGAGCTAAGAGACATGGAGGCGCAGATTGCCGACCCGGACGCGGCGGCTGATGAGAAGACTTACCAGGAACTGCTTAACCGCTATGCGCTTAAATCGGACTGGTTCAAGGATAACGGCGGCTATGAGATTGAGACACGGATCCGCAGCGTATTATATGGGATGGGCTTCAGCAATTTCCCGTCCGATACGGTTATCTCCACCTTGAGCGGTGGACAGAAGACCCGACTTGCATTGGCAAGGATTCTGCTTCAGGCTCCGGACCTGCTAATGCTGGACGAACCGACAAACCATTTGGACATTCAGACCTTAACCTGGCTGGAGGATTACCTCCGGAACTATTCCGGGGCATTGCTGGTGGTCTCTCATGACCGTTATTTCCTGGATCGTCTGGTAACCACCATCGTCGAGATCGAACGGCATCAATCCACCCGATATACAGGCAACTATAGCCGCTATATTGAGCTTAAAGCAGCTGAATATGAGAGTCGCATGAAGCAGTATGAGAAGCAGCAGGACGAGATAGCCCGGATGGAGGATTTCATTCAGAAAAATCTTGTCCGCGCTTCAACAACCAAGCGGGCACAAAGCCGGCGCAAAGCGCTAGAGAAGATGGATCGAATTGAACGTCCGCTCGGCGATTTGAAGCGGGCCAGCTTCTCCTTCGAGGCGGAGATTCTGACGGGCAAGGATGTGCTGTATGTGGATCAACTGTCCTATGGCTATGATGACTCCAAAGCACCGTTATTCCAAAATGTATCCTTCTATCTGAATCGCGGTGAGACAGTAGCTCTAATCGGACCAAATGGGATCGGCAAATCCACCTTGCTGAAAATACTAACCGGCGATCTACGGCCTCGTTCAGGTTCGCTAACCTGGGGCTCCAAAGTCAAGATCGGTTACTACGACCAGGAGCAAACGCATCTTAATCGCGAGAATACTGTGCTGGAGGAAGTCTGGAGCGCATTTCCCCATATTGAAGAGGCTCGTATCCGTAGTGTGCTCGGCAATTTCCTGTTCAGCGGAGAGGACGTTCTGAAGAAAATCACCGCTTTGAGCGGTGGAGAGAAAGCTCGCGTTGCTCTGGCCAAGTTAATGCTGGAGAAAGCCAATGTCCTGATTCTTGACGAACCGACGAACCATCTGGACCTATTTAGCAAAGAGGTGCTGGAGTCGGCTCTGCTCGATTATGACGGTACACTGCTGTTCATTTCCCATGACCGCTACTTCTTAAATAAAATGGCTGAAAGAATCGTTGAACTCCATCCGAATGGAGCGCAGCATTTCCTGGGTAATTACGATGACTATTTAGAGAAGAAGCTGGAGCTGGAGGAAATGGCCGCAGAGAAAGCTGCTCTGGAGGCCGCCAAGCAAAAACCGGCTGAGCGTGCGAGCTTACAGGAGGATGACAACGCCGCAAAAGGAAAATCAGGGGCTGCATCTTATGAAGCGGATAAACAAGCAAAGCGCGAGGAGCGCAACCGTCAACGCCGGCTTGAGCAGTTGGAGGAGCTCATTTCCAAGCTGGAGGGGGATATCGCCTTGCTTGAGCATGAGCTTACCCTTCCGGAAGTATATCAGGATTATACGGCAGTTCAGGAGCGGCAAACTGCTATCGATGAGCATAAGGCGCAATTGTCGGCTTGCTATGAGGAATGGGAGCAACTGATGGAGAATTAAGCAAAAGGTCGAATGAAAGCTTTGGTACTGAAAATGGGCCTTTTGAGATATGTGCTTTAAGATTTTCATAAAATCGTAAAAATTCCCTGGTCACAGCCTTATCCACATGTGAATTGATAATAAATGTAAAAAAACGACCCCTCAGGTCGTTTTTTTACGCTTTAAAATAGGCTTTTCATGCAATTCCCCAAATTATCCACTAAGTTATACACATTATCCACAGTTTTTCTGAAAAAATTATCCGACTTCCATTAATTAAATCTAATCCGTTGGCGTATAAGACTTTTTTTGATTTTCATTACAAAAATGCCCCATTAAGCCCTTTCCTTGTCCACATCTTGACAGCAACCCCGAAAACATGCTTTCCCTTAAATCGCCAGTACCTGCCATAAACACGTTCTTCGCTTCGCCTCTATTTTTCGCAATCTATCCCTTGAGCCGGATCAATTCTCGATCTTCACTTCGTTCTCCACCCGCTCTTTCAGATACGCTTCATTAACTTGTGGCAATACCGTCACAATCTGAATCGCCAAGCCAAGACCAATGTAGAAAAGATGGACAAGGGCAACGGCGTTCAGGATATAAGTCTCCACTGAGATCCAAATAATTAGAATAATCGAAATATACAAGGAGTAAGCCCAGGACCAATGTGATTTTTTAAATACATTTAAGCGATCGGCCCATTTGCATTCCCGTCTCGTCATTAGTCCCCAGGCGACGACTAACGGAAAGATCCCCATGAACACCAAGAGAATGATTCCAGGAATAAGATAGTTGGGAAAAAGCTCAATTTGCATAATATCGGGGGGCATTCCCAGCAAGCTTCCGCTCGGTTCGATCACCAGTACCGCACCCCCAAACACTGCGCCTATTCCCAAAAATAAATGAAGACCAATCAATAGCCAGACTGAAAAAGTACGTTTTGATGCAGCTTTCACGTTCATCATCCCTTCGAATCATTTTTTGGAGGTTAGTATTAATTCTTGAATTCAGCCGGTCCTTCCGGTGCTTAAAGAGGTTTCGCCTATGAGCTCCGCTCCTCAGTCTCTAGCTTCATCCCATTGAAGCATTTAGAATAGAAACCCTAGCAAATCATAAGCTTCGCTGCTGAAAACCAGCCTTTTGGAACACATGCTTTTGTAGTAAGCCTTTTCATATAATTTTGTGACAATTTTCACTTATCAAGTCATTCTGTAGGATGCAGACGATATGTCGCTGCAAGATCCCAAGGATGTTTATTTCAATTTATCATATGTTGCAGATGGTGGGAATTGAAATTCATGCGGTATATGGATATGATAGAAAATTGAATGCAGTACTAACGTAATAATGGAGTCGCAAAATATGAATAAGAAATGGGGAAAATCGAGTGAGTGAAATCATCGGCGGTGTTTCGCATATCGATTGCGATGAATTGCAGCATATACTTCAAAATTCAAATAATAAAACTTTAGTTATTGATGTGCGTGAGCCCGAGGAGTACATCGCCGGGCATATTCCGGGCATCCCGCTGATTCCGATGAATGAGATTCCTGATTATATCGGAGATTTCGATATGGACCGAGAATATGTATTCGTATGCCGCAGCGGAGGAAGGAGCTATCAAGTCGCCAGATACTTCCAACAGAACGGATTTGATAAAGTCCATAACTATAGCGGCGGGATGCTGGAATGGGACTATGATATAGCAGAAGGTCCGGAGAACATCATTCAGGAGTTCGATCCAGCCCGACTTGAGCGAAAATAAATGCAAACATGGATTGGATTGTCTCAAGACCTCGCCCAATTGCGAGGTCTTGAATCGATTAGCATTATCACTTCTTGCGATGAATCGGCAGCCACGCTGCCCCATAATCAACCAGCTGCTTCTGTGGAATCAGCATCGCCTCTGCACCACCGATCATGCCGCGCTTGACCAGGCCGGTCTCCCGCTCAAAATCGTCGCCAATAGCTGCAAAATCTGATGAATCATATTCAATGTCCTTAAACTGAACCCAAAGCCTGCTCCCCTCCCTCTTGATCGGCGCCTGATTGATGATCTCCCTTTTGGTCTCATAATCCGCCCGAATCTCCGATAGATGCAACGAAGTATTGCTGCCATTCCCCACGCCAATCAACAGAACATATCCTGCCAGCTCGTAGACCCTTGCCAGAGGTGATTGTTCTCCCAAGCCGTATTCCAAAGAATGGTTTCCGGCAATATACGCGGCTTTGTCTCCCCATGCAGCAAAGGAGGTCTGTGGGTGACTGCTGCGAATAACAGAATCCTGCTTGCGGAATATCTCCGGTATAACCCCCATCCCCCATAACGGTGTAAGATTCACATCATAAGCCGGCATCTGTTCACGAATGGTCTCCCACCATTCCTTCGGAACCGGCGGATTCTCCCATCCGGCAGGATCGCTCAGATCCCCGGAATGAGTTGGCATAACCACGTTCCCTTCCTTGCCAACCGCCGCTTCCAGGGCCAGAATGACCGCAGGCGGGCCTCCGACAACAAAGGGACCTATTGCTTTAAAAGAAGAATGCATAATCACCGTCATTCCCGGACATACTCCCAGGCGGATAAGATCAGACTTCAGTGTCTCAACCGTAATTAAGCTCCCCTTTACTTCTTCCATACCTTCCAACCTCTTTTCTATACTAGCGATCCTAAAGAGCATTTCACTCGACTGCCTTATCAGTACAATCTCTTAATTTAACTTATATACCTGCTCTACTCCCCTATTACAACATAAAATAGCCGACAAAATAACCCCACCTCGTTCAACAAGATGAATAATATGGAGACCTCCAACAAATGATAAAGGCAAACATCTGACAATTTTCGCACACAGCAGGGATTTGGAAAGTTTTGACGAATGATAACTATAGTTCGTGCTCAAAAAGGTCGATTTGCCGCAGCTTAGGTTTTCGAATGTGCCAAAATGCTTCAGTTAGATGAAGCCAGGGACGTTTTTTTGAATACCTCTATTCGTTTGTCGTCAAGAAATTTAGGTCCCATAGAATGATCATCTATTCGTTCAGGAGGATTTCATGAAATTCAGATTCAAACCGACCAACAAGCGATTTACTATTCTGATCGTGCCGGAAGGCACCAGTCCGGTATTTCGCTTCAAATTAAAATTATCTCTTCTGCTGACCTCAGTCGTAGCAGTTGGAAGCATGGCCGTACTGCTCCTCGTTCTGTTCATCGTGAACCGCAATCACTCCGATCGGATTGCCTCTCTGCAAGCAGAGCTCTCTCTATCCAACGATCAGCTTCAAAGCACGATAGATAATAAGGAACAGAATGTCGATAAGCTATTATCGGAATTGCTCGAATTATCGGAGAAATCCAAAGATATCGAGAGTAAGATCAACGAGCTGGAAAAGATAGAATCCGAACTGAAATCTTTGGGCGGAATGTCCGGATTATCTTCCGATTTGACCGCATTGCTGCCACTTTCTGATGGCGGAATCGGTGGTGAAGACATTCCACTAACAGAGGATGAGATTGTCTCTTTAGCCGCAGAAGCGAAGGATAACCTGTCAGCAACCCTGGATAAAATGCCTAATCTGCAAGCCAAGCTTGATCAGACTAAGGGGAATTTACAGAAGTACAAGCAATGGCTGAAGATTTTACCGACTTATTGGCCGACGACATCTGTGCGAACTACCTCGGATTTTGGCAAAAGAATAGACCCCTTTAACGGCAAGATCACTTTACATAACGGACTCGATATCGGAGGGGATGTAGGCGATCCGATTTACGCGGCTGCCGACGGGAAAGTGACGGATACCGGTTATAGCCCGGCGCGCGGGAATTATGTGACCCTATCGCATCCGTCAGGCACGGAATCGATCTATATGCATCTGAAGCGATCACTGGCTAACAAGGGAGACAATGTGAAGCAAGGCGATCTGATTGGAGAATTGGGCAACACAGGTCGAAGTACCGGACCACATCTCCATTTTCAAGTTATGAAGAATGGAACTGCTGTCGATCCATTGCTCTACTTAAAAATTCCTGGAGAGGATGATAGAAATTAATGCTGCGGAATAAAGCCACAAAAATTGACCCTAACTCAACGGATACGCTAATCGGGGAGGGCAGCGTATTTGAAGGAAAGCTGAAATCCAGCGCCAGCGTGCGCATTGAAGGACAGATGGTCGGGGATGTAGAATGCGGCGGGGACGTTACCATCGGAGAGAAAGGCGTTGTTGAGTCCAGCCTGATCAGCGCCCGGAATGTGACGATCGCCGGTCAAGTGAACGGCAACATCCAGGCTAGCAACAAGCTGACAATTACGTCCAAGGGCAAGCTGTACGGCAACATTGCCGCGGCTTCGCTAGCCATTGAAGAAGGCAGCCTATTCGAGGGAACCAGCCGGATGGGGAACTCGCCGGATATCACCCTGGCCATGAACGAAGCGGCAGCTTCTTCCGAATAGAGCTTGTAACTATAGTAATTATAAAGAAGGCTGCAACCTGGTTACACCGGGTATGCAGCCTTTATCTGTTACACTTCCAGCAGCCATTCCTCCAAAGACAAGGAGGGATCGGCTTTTAATTCAAGATCGGAGAACTTGCTCTCCTTCCACTTCAGATAAGCAGCGGCGCCAATCATAGCGGCATTATCCGTACAATATTTAAACGGCGGAATGATTAGTGAAATCTGCTCACGCTCACAACGCTCCGAGAGGCTTGCCCGCAGACCGCGGTTAGCTGCAACCCCCCCGCAGAGCAGAAGCTGCTTCGCGCCTGTAGAACGAATTGCGCGGATCGCTTTCTCTACCAGCACCTCGATGACCGACTCCTGAAAACCGCGGGCAATCGCGGGCTGATAGCCCTCTTCCCCCCGCATCTTATGCTGATTCACCGCATTAAGCACGGCCGACTTCAACCCGCTGAAGCTGAAATCATAGGAATCCGGCTCCAGCCAGGCTCTTGGCAGCTCCTCGCTCTGTTCAGCCTCGAGCGCCAGCTTATCAACATGCGGCCCGCCTGGATACGGAAAGCCCAGCGCTCGTGCTACCTTGTCATACGCTTCGCCAACGGCATCGTCCCGAGTCTGGCCAATCAGCTTGAAGCAGCCCTCCTGCTCCATCAGCACCAGCTCCGTATGACCACCCGACACGACGAGGGCGACGCAAGGATATTCAACCGGCTGGACCAACCGGTTGGCATAAATATGCCCGGCGATATGATGCGTGCCGATCAGCGGCTTGTCGAGAGCGAAGGCCAGGCTTTTCGCAGCCATAATCCCTACGAGTAGAGCACCCACTAATCCGGGTCCTTCGGTCACCGCAATAGCGCTCAGTTCCTCCGGCTTGATATCGGCCTGGCGAATCGCTTCCTCCAGCATTAGCGTAATATTCTCCACATGCTTGCGTGAGGCGACCTCAGGTACGACCCCGCCAAACGCCTTATGCGTCTCAATCTGACTGGCGATCAGATTCGACAGAACCTCTGTACCATTTTTGACAACTGCGGCAGAAGTCTCATCACAGCTTGTCTCTACCGCTAATATATAGCAATCTTGATTTACCAAGTTCCTCTCTTCCTCTCTGTTCCTCGGTTCAGCCCTGCTGTACCCGTACCGGCAAGTCGCACCACATAATCAGTGCATCCTCATGGTTGTCCGAGTAATAATCCTTACGCTTCCCCGTAGGGACAAATCCCATTTTACTGTAGAGCGACTGTGCCACATAATTCGAGACTCTGACTTCCAGCGTCATGCGAACCATCCCCAGCTCAACAGCCCAATCCATCACTTCTCGCAGCAGACGCTCACCGAGATGATGGCCGCGCAGAGCCGTTCTTACAGCTATATTGGTTATATGTGCTTCATCCACGATCGTCCACATACCACAATACCCAACCGGCTTGCCTTCAACCTCCATAACAAGATACCGGGCAAAATGATTCATCGTCATCTCATTGCGGAATGCCGTCTCACTCCAGGGTAAGGAAAAGGACTCGTGTTCAATGATCATAATGTCAGGTATATCATCCAATGTCATAGGGCGAAATACGATATTGCCAAGTTCGGCGTCTTTTATAGACCGCATGAATGGTATCCTCCTCTATGCATTGCGAAGCCGCTTTGCTTCCGCTTCTGCAAGCTGGGTATAGTTCGGTTCAATGGCATGAACATTATCACCTGCGCCGCTCCGGCTCCGAGCCGTTCCGGCGATTCCCATCCAGATTCCTTCCAATTCATAGGAAACAATATGAAGACGGTCCCCCACCAGAGGGCGCAAAGCTTCGGCAGCCGCTTCATGCAGTGCAATATCCCCAACGATCCAAATCCCTTCCGGTCTGTCCTCCGGCGTGTACGCTTGCAGCAGCTCGGCAATTTGTTCCACCCAGCGGTCCATAAGCCGGATGCCATCCTGCGCCAGTCGGTGAGCCAGCGTGTTGTCTTGAGCTGAGAATAACGCTGTATAGACTTGTCCACGCCGCGCATCTACGAGCGGAATAATCCAATGCTCTCCCGCACCAACGGTGGTCCCTGCAGCCGGGATGGATTCCGCGGCAGCCGCCGCCACCACTGAACTTTCCCTTAGTGCGTACGCTCCTAGTGCCGCTGTATCTTGTCCTGTCTCCGTGGCCCAGGCTCCCAGCGCCGTCGCCTCCAGACTGGAAATGCCAAACAGCGGGATCTGCAAGGCCCAGGCCAGCGTCTTGGCTGTCGTCACCGCAATCCGAATTCCTGTATAAGAGCCGGGACCTACGCCAACAGCGATGCCATCAAGCTCCTGCTTTGTTATGCCTGCCGCTTTAAGGGCCTTCTCAATTGCAGTGACCAAATAAGCTGAATGATTGCGTTCCGCATGTATATTTTGTTCCGCCAGCAGCTGGCCATTCTCCATAACCGCTACAGCCAGCGAAGAAGTGGAAGTGTCAAACGCCAATAGCCGCTGCTGCGGCCGATTACCGTCTATATTCATGGTTCAAGGACTCCATTCTCTGTCAAAGTGTTAATCCAATCGTCATAGGGCTGACCCTGGGCCTTCAGATATATTCTCCGCTCTGTTCCGGACAAGGTCTCCAAATAAAGGTGCAACAGATTTTGCGGCAAAATATCCGTAATGAGACTGGCCCATTCCACCAAGGTGACGCCCTGCCCATAGAAATATTCGTCCAGGCCAAGCTCCTCGGCTTCGTCCAGCGACAACCGATATACGTCCATATGATAAAAAGGCAGCCGCCCCTTATATTCCTTGATCAAGGTGAAGGTTGGGCTGTTCACCGTTCCCTTGACACCCAGATGCTTCGCGAACAATTGCGAAAAAGCCGTCTTCCCGGCCCCAAGATCCCCGTCGAGGGCGATAACCGTTCCCGCCAAGGCTTGTCCCGCCAGAAAAGCAGCCAGCTTCTCTGTACCGGCAAGGTCTTTTATCTCAAATACGAGCTTTGCCGACAATTTATCGAAATCCATATGTTGACCACCCTCATCTACAGCATTCGCCAGCAAGATTCTTCAAATCCAAAAATCTACAGATAACTATATAATTGGACTTTATTGGCCATCCTAAAAGAAAACCGTCAGTTCCTGTCATATAAAATGCGTTCTAAATCATTATATAGGTCTGTCAAGACAGCCGCAACACGGAAGCGATGGGAGTAACAGAATTATCCAAGGCGGATCAAGAGTTGCAGGGGAAGATTCACTGCCGAATGACTCCTGCCGATCTTCGCGTTAGATAGAGAATTTATAAGTCACAGCTACACTGATGAAATGTTATATCGCAAAATCGCAAGTAGACCTGACGATGAATCGCGGTCACCCATCCTTGGATGAACTTCGAATTAGTGTTCTGATCAAATTAGGCTTTGTGCCAACCAACCTCTAATAAAGAAAGGGAGTGCCCAGATGCATACCGTTTGGAAAGGTGCCATCAGCTTCGGCCTGGTCCATGTACCGGTAAAAATGTTTTCGGCTACAGAAGACAAGGATATATCCATGAAATACATCCATAAAGTGTGCGGCAGCCCGATTTCCTATGTGCGCCGTTGTCCCGCCTGTGATGTGGATGTGACTTGGGATGATATTTCCAGAGGTTATGAGTATGAGAAAGGCAAATACGTGCTCTTCTCCAAGGAGGAGCTTGACCAATTATCCGCACAGACGGAGAAGACGATCACCATTCTCGATTTTGTTGATTTAACAGAGATCGATCCGATCTATTTTCAGAAGACCTACTATTTATCGCCCGACCAGGCAGGAGGCAACGCCTATCGGCTGCTGCTCGAAGCGATGCGGGATTCCGGCAAGATCGGAATCGCCAAGATCGCCATTCGCTCCAAGGGCAGCCTGGCAGCCATCCGGGTAATGGAGGATTGCCTGGTCATCGAGACGATTTTCTATCCGGATGAGATCCGTCCTGTATCGCAAGTTCCAAATTTACCGCAGGGCGCCAATGTGAACGACAAGGAGCTGACGATGGCCAAGCTGTTGATCGAGCAGTTGTCCACTCCCTTCGAACCGCAGAAGTATACCGATGATTACCGGGAGAATCTCCTGACCCTGATTCAGCAGAAGATTGCCGGAGAAGAGATCAGCCTGGCTCCAGCTAAGCCGGAGGCCAATGTGATCGATCTGATGGCCGCGCTTCAAGCAAGCATCGAAGCGGTTAAAGCTCCGATCGTCACCGATCCAGGCGAGACCAAGACGAAGCGAAGCTCAACCAGAAAGAAGAAGGAAGCCGCGGCGGAGACAGAAGCGCCAGCCGAGACGAACGAAGCCACGCCTGCCGCAGTAACCAAGCCCAAGCGCAAGACTTCCAGCAAAACAGCCAAGAAGACGATCTCATGAAGCCATTCACCTGTATTAGTCATATTTGCTGAGTGAATACACAGGTCTCCGGCGGAACGTCAGCCCAGCCTTGAAGAACAGGATGCCGCAGCGTTCCACCGGGGGTCCACTCCGCAAATTGCACCTTAACCGTTCGCTGAGGCTCCATCCATACCGCGCCCTTCACCTTCCCTGGAGGTGCGGAAAAGGGGGCGGCAAATGGTCGTTTTGCTATTGCCAATCTGTACGAGTCCTCTGTAATGCGGGAGAGATCCTCTCCCTTCCATTTTCCGGGGCCGGCGTTTCCGATATAGATCAGATTTCCTTGCTCGTCATATAAGCCCAGCAGTAAAGAATTAACGATCTCGTCGCGATACGTTACCCCGCCGATCACTGCGTATAAGTCATAGGTCAGCTTCATCTTGCGCCAACGGTCATCCTTGCCGCCAATCGCATAACTGCTGTCAATCTGCTTACAGACGATACCTTCCCATTGACGCTCTTTCATTACAGCATAGAGGCCTTCGGCATGGTCCACATTCGGGACAAGTTGTACGCGTGTACTGGGCAGTACATATTCCTGCAGCAGCAGCTGCCGCTTTACGAGCGGCTGGTCCGTAACCCAGCTGCCGTTGCAATACAAAATATCAAATATCATATAGACGACGGAAATCCTGGGAACTGCAAAAGCAATTTCCTGCTCCCGACGAAGGCTGTCCCGCTTCATAATTTCATGGAAAGAAGGTTTACCCTCTGCAATGGCGATCATCTCTCCATCCAAAATAGCCGATTCCGCCCGGCAATATTCCGACGGGTTCATGAACTCCGGATATTGCAGCGAACGTTCATTTCCGCGGCGATTCATGAGGCGCACCTGCCCTTTATCGATATAGGCCAGCATCCGCACTCCATCCCATTTGACCTGGGCAATCCATTGCTTTCCTTGTGGAAATTCAAAGACGCGGATCGGTTCAAACGGTACGACTGGCGTAAATTCCATGGTCCATCCTTCTCCTATTCACAGCCCGCCATTAACTAGGCACTGGCAAGACTAATATTACGAACTCATCCTCTTATAGTTCTCGTATAACAAGGTTAGCCTAATCTGTAATCAGCTCTTCTCTAATCTCAACTCTTGAAAGGAGTATCCCCGATGGCACGATCGATCAAAGGCACGATCCGGATTGAAGGCGAGGAAGTAACCATTACGAATCCGGACAAGCTGCTCTGGCCGGAAGCCGGCATTACCAAACAGCAATATTTACAGCGGCTGGCCGAGCTGGCCCCTTATTTGCTCCGCTATTGCCGCAACCGGTTCTTAACAACAATCCGATATCCCGGCGGCATCCATAGCAAATTTTTCTATCAAAAAAATGCTCCCGAGCCACTACCGGATTTCGTCAGAACCGCCCAGCATGAGGATATCAACTATATTGTGCTCGACAATCTGCCCACTTTACTCTGGCTTGGCAATTTGGCGGCGATTGAATTCCATCCTTCATTGCATTATGTCGGGGACACTCTGCCTTGCGAATGGATGATTGATCTCGATCCAAGCCAGGATGATGAGCCGCGGATTATGGAAGCTGCCGCTTATGTTGGCGACATCCTCGCTTCTCTTGGCATCTCTTCCGTCCCCAAGACGTCGGGCGCTACTGGCGTTCAGATCATTATTCCAATTGAATACGGCGTTACTTTTGATCAGCTGCGCTCTATCGGTCAATTCGTAGCCCGCTACGCTACGGAGAAATATCCATCCTTCTTCACCATTGAACGGCTGAAAAAGGATCGCGAGGGCAAAATTTATTTCGATTATCTCCAGCATTATAGTGGAAAGACCTTGGCTGCCCCCTACACCCCACGTGCACGGCAAGCTGCCAGTGTATCAACGCCATTAACCTGGGATGAGGTGCGCAAGAATCCCCATCCCTCTGAATTCAATCTGCTGAACATCGGTGAAAGACTGCAGCAGAGAGGAGATTTGCTGCAAGAAGTGAAGCCGCAATCGCTAGAGCTGATCTTGCGGCATTTACAGTCCAAGGCTTAGGAACACTACGGAATACGGCGTTAACCACATTTTCACATAAGAACGCCCATCTTCCACTCAGCCTTTTCCACTTTGCCTCACGTTTATTCGTTACAGAAGGCATTGAGAGGAGAGAGTGAGAGGTAATCGGTGCATGAAAACTGCATTTCTGCAGGAATTACTAGTCTAATACGAGTTCAAAATTTATCTGAACTAACGGAGTCCGGATCGATTTCATCGGGGCTATTCAGCAAATTTAAGGTTTTGCGATATATCAGACAAGGCAGTTTTTTGACATGATTTAAGAGATAAAGGAATAGATAAAGTATATAAGCGCGTTTTCCATATGAGCTCTATTAACCGTGATCAGAACAGAAGTACGTAGTACTACTTCTAGTGTGAGAGGAAAGGAGTTGCCATGAGAAGTGCCACCTTACCGAACCCCAATCGGATGACCTTGCTCGTCCTGCGAGAAGCAGGACAGCCTGCCAAGCAAATGCATATGTCAAAGCCGCTCATCATTGCCGTTCCGCTGGTCGCCATTCTATCGATATCGGGCTTGATTATAAGCCTGCAGCTGCAATCCAACCAGACGATTGCGAGGCTTGAAGACCAATTGCAGTCGCAGAATCTCAAGTTCGAAGCCGTCGTCTCTGACAAAAATGCGGCCATCGAGAGACTTCAGAATGAAGTAATCTCGCTTTCCAGCCAATCACAGGACATGATGGATCGAATGGAGCGAGTTGCCGAGCTGGAGGATCAGCTGCAGAAATTTATTGAGAAGTACGGAGAGTCGGACTCAAGTGCTCTTAGCAATCTATCCGCCCTGTCACTGAAAGGACTTGATGTTGACGACCCTAACGCACAGATGGGGGTGGGGGGAGAATTTATCGCCGTCCATGAGAATGAGATTGAACAATTGGCGGAGCATACGAAGGATCAATTTCTTGAAATGAACGCCATGCTGGACGAGATGGAGAAGAATGTGCCCCTGACCTTGAAAAAGGCGAAGCAAACCCAGTACTCTCTATCAGGGACTCCATCAGAATGGCCTACTTTATCAAAGCGGCTTACCTCTAATTTCGGCTACCGTACCGATCCGTTCACCGGCCGCGCCTCCTTCCATGCCGGCATCGATATCGGCGCCAAGCAAGGCGATCCGGTATATGCCGCGGCGGCAGGCGAAGTTATTACAACAGCGCAGGACAATTCGCACGGCAAATACATCATTATCCAGCATCCTGGAGGACTGCAAAGCTGGTACCTTCATCTGAGCAAGATCAGCATCTCTGAGGGAGATTTCATCAAGAAGGGGCAGACGATCGGCAAAGTTGGCAGTACCGGGCGCAGCACCGGGCCTCATTTGCATTTCGAGATTGTGAAGAATGGCAAAACGGTGGATCCTTTGCCATATCTGCAATGATTTATTATTAGAGGTTGTTCAAATGGTCCAACCCATCTTTTTAAGCACTCATAATAGCGAACGGAGGAATAAATATGCGGAGGAAAAATGCACGGGCACACGGCCTGACCGACACCCTGATTGGCCAAGGCAGCATGGCCGAGGGGAAGATACAATGCGAATCCAATGTTCGCATTGATGGGGCCTTTCACGGGGAGATCGATTGTAAAGGTCAGGTCATCGTCGGAGAATCGGGCGAAGCCAGATCAAGTATTATAGGGGCAAATATCATCGTAGCGGGCCATGTCGTCGGCGATATATCTACCAAGGGCAAATTGACGATTACGAGCAGCGGGCAGGTCGACGGCAATGTCAGCGTCTCTAAGCTGATTATTCTCGAAGGCGGCCTTCTAAATGGCGTTAGCACCATGGAGAAAATCAAAGCTGTGGCCCCGATCAAGGAAAAAGCGCAAAAAACACCACAGCCCGAAGTGGGGTAATTCATAGTGAAGAATCAAAAATAGTTCCCGTCTGCCTGGCAAACGGGAACTTGTTTTTTTATGCAGCTACATCCCGCTTGTTGAATACCAGCCAGGATATTACCAGAAATAACAGGACGTAACAGGTTAGCACGGTAATGGAGAAACCCAGGGTCATTCCGGCTACCCCTTCTTGTCCGCCTCGATACTGGCTTAGATCCATGTTAACGAACAAGGTATATTTGGCCCATGGATAACGAACGGGATTGAAGAGCATCGTGAAGATGCCTCCGGTGAACAGAATGAACATAGACAAGCCAATCGCGATTCCGCTGGAACGAAACACCGTAGATATCATGAACGAAAACAAGGTAATAACCAGCAGATCTATATATCTGTAGAGCATATCCTCCAGCAAGTATACGAACGGACTTCCGTTATCCGAGAACACCATCGATGTCTTAACCGGGTACATCGCATAAGAGATCAGCAGCGAGCTCAAGAAGAACAGTACTGTAATAAGCAGGGTAAACAGGATTAAGGCCAACAGCTTCGAAGCGAGCACCTTGGTGCGGGTCCATGGGCGGATCAACAACAGCTTGATCGTTCCCCAGGTAAATTCTCCAGCTACAATATCAGCAGCAACAACAGAAGCGAAGATCGTGACTAGATAAAATAGAAAAGAAAGCTGGCCCGTCGCATCCCAAGCGCTTATCGTTGAACCGCCTCCGCCCAAACGGAACAGTATCGCGAAAAACAGCACCATTAGCACAATGATCCCGAACATAATCCAGGTTCGGACACGCCGATATATTTTCATATTTTCGTTCTGAATCAGGTTCATGAAATTATTCAATGCCCACACCCCCTGTCAGCTCGATAAATTGGTCCTCCAGCGTTCGCGTCACGACTCGGATGCGGTATACCAAGATTCCCGCACGCACCAGCTGCTCATTAATGACAGCCGCCGCATTCCGGTCCAGCTCAAGCAGCAGACCGCCATCCACAACCTGGCCCTGGCCGATTAATTCCCAGGCCCGCTGCGGATCGCTAACCTCGAACACCGTCTGCTTCCGCTCATTCTCCAGCTTGTCCTGATCATGCAGCTGTCTTACATCGATCAGCCGCCCCTGTTGAATAACAGCAACGGTATCGCACATCAGCTCCATCTCGGACAACAGGTGACTGGAGACGAATACGGTCGTCCCTTCCTTCTCGGCCAGCTGGCGCAAATAACTGCGCAGCTCGCGAATTCCTTGCGGATCAAGCCCATTCGTTGGCTCATCCAGGACAAGCAGCCTGGGCCGATGCAATATCGCCTGAGCCACGCCGAGACGCTGGCGCATCCCGAGCGAATAGGTTTTCACCTTGTCATGAATCCGCTGCTCCAAGCCCACCAGTTCAACAACCTCAGCAATTCGCTGCTTCGTCACTCCAGGCGACATCCGCGCATAATGCAGCAGATTGTGATAACCGCTTAGAAACTTATACATTTCCGGATTCTCTACAATAGCCCCCACATGGGAGATTGCCAGCTCGAATTGATCCGATACGCTGGCCCCCCGGATTTCAATATCCCCTTCGGTGATTGACATCAATCCAACCATCATCCGAATGGTCGTCGTCTTGCCCGCGCCGTTTGGTCCGAGAAATCCGTACACCTGGCCCGGGGGAATATCAAGTGTTAATTTATCGATAATCGTCTTGCCACCAATTCGTTTGCTGACCTGCTTCAGCCGAACAACCGGCTCAAAATCCAACAAAGCTCTAACCTCCCAACACTCCACGCAGCAATATCCACCTTCGCGAAGTTAAAGATTTCCCTCATTTTACCACAGAATGCAATTTTCATTAAAATAAACGACAAAAGACCTGAACTTGTTACAACATTCAGGTCTTTTGCTCTTGTCGCTTTTCCGGCTTATTCGATTTTGGCACTCCGATTGTCTGCTACAAGCCCTAACTAGATTTACCTGGCTTTACCCGAATTCATCCGGATTCATCTGGATACCTAGCTTTGCTAGCCTTATCTAGGATTTTAGCGATCCATTAGCAACAGTTACACCAGCTCCAGGCCGGGCCATTTCCCGTGAATTCGCTTCGAAAGCGGCCAGCAGCGCTGCTTCTCCCTGCAAGCCCAGCTCCTCCGCCTTGCGGATCTGTTCCAGCATCCGTTTATAGTCCCGGGGAATGACGCGGACGAATCTTGGAAGCATTTCAGGCCAGCAATCCAGTATGCGCCTTCCTACCGTGCTATCCGTGTATAACACATGACGAAGGATCCAGGTGCGCAGCTGCTCAGCTTCTACCTCGGACTCTACCTGCTCCAGCAGCACCATCTCTTGGTTGCATTGCTGCTGGAAGCTGCCGTGTATATCCAGCACATAAGCAATGCCTCCGGACATGCCGGCTGCAAAGTTGCGGCCCGTATCGCCGAGAATAACGACCCGGCCTCCGGTCATATATTCACAGCCATGATCACCGACCCCTTCAACAACCACATGGGCACCGGAATTACGCACTGCAAACCGTTCTCCAGCGATACCACGGATATATGCTTCTCCGCTTGTTGCACCATAAAAGGAAGTGTTGCCGATAATGACGTTCTCCTCTGCGGCAAAGGTCGCGGTTCGGGAAGGTTTGACGATAATCTTCCCCCCCGAGAGTCCCTTCCCGGTGTAATCATTCGCATCGCCTTCGACCGTAATAGTAATCCCCCGTGGCATAAATGCCCCCAGACTTTGTCCGGCTGAGCCTTCAAAGTTCAGCGTGATCGTATCGTCCGGCAAGCCGTCCGCGCCATACCGACGCGTAACCTCACTGCCCAATAATGTTCCGGTCGCCCGATTTACATTGCAGATCGGCAGCGAGATGCTTACGGCCTCGCCGCGATCTAAAGCTGGCGCAGCTTGCTTCAGCAGTTCTACAGCATCAAGCGTCTCCTCCAAACCATGATTCTGATCACGTGTATGGCGACGTCTGTTCTCTTCCTCTATCACAGGCGTATGCAATAATGAGCTTAAATCAAGCCCGCTCCTCTTCCAATGCTGATCTGCTTTCCCCGTATCCAGACAGTCCGTACGGCCGATCATCTCATCCAGCCTGCGGAAGCCCAGCTCGGCCATCCACTCGCGCAGATCCTCGGCAATAAAGGTCATGAAGTTCACCACATGCTGCGGATCGCCAGTGAAGTTCTTGCGCAGCTCCGGATTCTGCGTCGCTACCCCAACCGGGCAAGTATCGAGCTGGCAGACGCGCATCATGATACAACCGACGGAGACGAGCGGAGCTGTGGAGAAGCCATACTCCTCTGCGCCAAGCAGCGCAGCGACAGCCAAATCACGGCCGGTCAGCATTTTGCCATCCGTCTCGAGCACGACCCGATCGCGCAAGTGATTCAGCATCAGCGTCTGATGCGTCTCGGCCAGGCCAAGCTCCCACGGCAAGCCTGCATGACGGATCGAGCTTTGCGGCGATGCGCCGGTTCCCCCGTCATAACCACTGACCAGAATAACATCGGCGCGGCCCTTGGCAACCCCCGCAGCGATCGTGCCTACGCCAACCTCAGAGACAAGCTTGACATTAATGCGGGCGCGCGGGTTCGCATTCTTCAGATCATAGATCAGTTCAGCCAGATCCTCGATCGAGTAAATATCGTGATGCGGTGGCGGCGAGATGAGGCCAACGCCCGGCGTTGAGCCGCGAACCTCGGCAACCCATGGATAGACCTTGTTGCCCGGCAGCTGACCACCTTCTCCCGGCTTGGCTCCCTGGGCCATCTTGATCTGGATCTCATCCGCATTAACCAGATATTGCGAAGTAACGCCGAAGCGGCCCGAAGCCACCTGCTTGATTGCACTGCGGCGCGAGTCCCCGTTCGCATCCTTCACATAGCGAGCGGAGTTCTCTCCGCCTTCACCGGAATTGCTCTTGCCCCCGATGCGGTTCATCGCGACAGCGATCGTCTCATGCGCCTCCTTGCTGATCGAGCCAAATGACATCGCTCCGGTCTTGAACCTGCGCATGATCGAGGCCGCGGACTCAACCTCCTCCAGCGGCACCTTTGGTCCAACCGGCTGCAAGCGAAGCAAGGAACGCAGCGTATAACGCTGCTCGTTCTCTCCTTGCACAAGCCCGGCAAATTTCTTATACAGACTATAATCCCCGCTGCGTACAGCCTGCTGCAGCAGATGAATGGTCTGCGGGTTGAACAGATGCTCCTCGCCTTCGTTGCGCCACTGATATTGCCCACCGGAATCCAGCACTTTCTCCTGGTCTCCTTGCGCTGCGGAGAAAGCTTGTTGATGCGAAGCCAGGGTCTCAATAGCGACCTCCTTCAAACCAATCCCCTCAATCCGGGTTGGCGTCCGGGTGAAGTAACGATCGATAAATTGTTGATTCAATCCTACGGCCTCGAAGATTTGCGCACCTCGATAGGACTGAATCGTAGAGATGCCCATTTTGGACAATATTTTGATGACGCCTTTGTTCACAGCTTTCCTATAGTTCACTTCTGCCCGGCTAATAGAAACGCCACGCAACGTGCCCCCGTTGATCATATCCCTTAAGCTGGCCAAGGCGAGATACGGATTTACGGCATTTGCTCCATAGCCTATCAATAACGCGAAATGATGCACCTCTCTGGGCTCGCCGGACTCCAGCACAATGCTGGCCTGCGTACGCGTTCCCTGCAAGATCAGATGATGATGCAGGCAGGATACGGCAAGCAAGGCCGGGATTGCCGCATTGTCAGCGTCCACCTTACGATCTGACAAGATCAGTATCGATTTGCCTTGAGCAATCGCTTGATCCGCCGCGAAGCAGAGATCATCCAGCGCTTGCTCAATTCCGGCAACTCCCTTGGTAGCGGAGAATAAGATCGGCAGCACGGCGGACTTTAATCCCTTCCGCTTCACATAGCGCAGCTTGGCTAGCTCTTCATCGGAGAGAAACGGCGATGAGAGAGCAATCTGCCGGCAGCTTTCCGGCCGAGGGTGCAGTAAATCCTGCTCCGGCCCGATCAGCGTCATCGCCGAAGTAACAAGCTCCTCGCGAATGGCATCCATCGGCGGATTTGTCACCTGAGCGAACATTTGCTTGAAGTAATTGTACAAGCGCTGGGGACGCTCCGACAGTACAGCAAGCGGTGCATCATAGCCCATGGACACGAGGCCTTCGCTTCCCGTCAGCGCCATAGGCTCCAGCACTTTACGCAGGTCCTCGTAGGAATACCCGAAGGCTACTTGTCTATTTCTGATCTCTTCATGAGACAGTTCCGACATAGTAGAAGCCTCCGGCAGCTCCTGCAGGGTGATCCGATGCTCGGCAAGCCATCTGTCATAAGGCTGCTCCTGAGCGACCTGTGCCTTTACTTCCTCGTCCGCTATAATTCTTCCTTCCTTTGTATCCACGAGCAGCATCCGACCCGGACGCAGTCGATCTTTATAGAGGATGTCCTCCGCCGGAATATCCAGCACCCCCACCTCGGAAGACAATATAATCAAGTCATCCTTGGTTACATAATAGCGGGATGGTCTCAGTCCATTGCGATCCAGGATTGCCCCGATCTGAATCCCATCCGTGAAGCCCATAGCTGCCGGCCCATCCCAAGGCTCCATCAAGGAGCTATGATAGTCATAAAAGGCCCGGCGCGTCGGCTCCATCTCCGCATGATTGTCCCAAGGTTCCGGAACCATCATCATCGCCACATGCGGCAAAGAACGCCCGCTCAAGTACAGAAATTCAAAGGTGTTATCAAACATTGCTGTGTCCGACCCGTCCGGATTAATGACCGGCTTGATCTTCTCCAGATCGCTGCCGAACACTTCGCTCTCGAACAGCGACTGGCGCGCATGCATCCAGTTCACATTTCCCTGCAGGGTATTAATCTCGCCGTTATGGATCATAAAGCGATATGGATGGGCCCGTTCCCAGCTCGGGAACGTGTTCGTGCTGAAGCGGGAATGCACCAATGCCATCGCCGATTCTACCGTTTCATCCTGTAGGTCCAGGTAGAATTGCCCCACCTGCTCCGTTGTCAGCATCCCTTTATAGACAAGTTTGCGGCATGACAAGCTGGATACATAAAATGAATTCTCCCCCGTATCATCCGCGTAACGAATCGACAGCTCCGCACGGCGACGAATGACATACAATTTACGTTCAAAAGCCAGTTCATCCTCCACATCTGCGCTGCGGCCAATAAACACTTGCCGTACATAAGGCTTGGCGGCCTTCGCTGATTTCCCCAGCATATCGTCATTTGTTGGCACATCGCGAAAGCCCAGAACTCTCTGACCTTCCTCTTCAACGATATGAGTGAGGGCAGCCTCCTGAGCAGCACGCTCTTCAGCAAGCTGTGACAGGAACAGCATCCCGACCCCATATTCCCCGCACCCCGGAAGCTCGAAGCCCAGCTTCAAAGCCTCCCGCGCCAGAAATCGGTGGGGAATTTGCACTAATATACCAGCGCCGTCTCCCGAATTCGGCTCGCTGCCCTGTCCGCCGCGATGCTCCATTTTCGTCAACATGGTGAGCGCCTGAGCAACGATTGAATGCGAGGCTTTTCCCTTGATATGTGCGACAAAGCCCATGCCGCAAGCATCCTTTTCAAATGCGGGATCATATAGTCCCTGCCGAGGCGGTATAACAGTATGTCTATTTGTCATCATCAGCGCAACCTTTCTATATCTTCTCCGTAGGTTTATTCTAACGGAAATCGGCTTCACTGTTTTTGCACTATCTCCTCTTTCTTTTGTACTATCACTTATAAATTTCAAAAAGATTGCAAACGAACCGTTGCCAGGCGCTCCCCTTATGCATAGCGATCATAAAAGCTGTGCATAAATGAGATGAACTTGTGGAACTCCATCAAAATCAGCTTGCATTATGTATACAAAGAAAAGAAGCCTGCTCCCCGGTTTAAATACCGGAGAACGGGCTTCTTGATGATTCTGTATAGATCTTAGGCTTGCAGACTAGCTTCAACACTTACTTCTTCCTCTGCACTCTCTCTATGCGATAGGAAGTAGGTGAGCGTGATGGCCAAGAATACAATAGCAACTGCAATCAGAATGCCTGTTTGATGCCAGGCAACGCTCATTTCTCCCGAAGAGATTACCGCTTTATAACCTTTGACGCTGTATGTCATTGGCATGAACGGATTAAATGCCTTCATCCAGGAAGGAAGCAGTTCCACAGGGAATGTTCCCGCAGATGTTGTCAATTGGAAGATCAAGAGCAAGATCGCCAGGAAGCGGCCTGGATTGTCGAGCCAAGTGACAAGCGCCTGAATGATGAACATGAAGCACAGGCTAGTAACAAATGAGAACAGATAGAACATTGGAACATTCTGTACTTCAAGCTTCAAACCGTAGAGAACCAATATTACCGCAATTACGGATTGGAACAGGCTCATTCCTGTGAAGGAGAGCGCACGGCTTACGAAGCGATTCCATCCGCTTGCTTCCGATACGGAAGAGCTGCGAAGCGGAACAACCAGCGTCGAGATCAAAGCACCGACGAACAATCCGAGGGACAGGAAGTAGGGTGAGAATCCTGTACCATAGTTCGGCACTTCATTCATCTTCTGCTCTTCCACGTCTACCGGCTGAGCAAACATATCAACAAGAGCATCTGTCTTCTTCACGGAAGACGTCTCATCCGCTGCCTCGTTCAGCTTGCTGGCCAATTCTCCCGAACCTTCGCTCAGCTTGCTTGTGCCATCCTTGAGTTCACCGGCACCTTCATCCAATTGCTTCGAACCATCAGCAAGTGTAGCCACACCGCTAGACAATTGACCCATACCGCCTTCAAGCTTCTTAGCTCCTTCGCTAAGTGCGCCAGCACCTGTTGCCAGCTTGCTGCCGCCGGCTGCTGCTTCATTCAGCTTCGCGCCGAACTGCTTCAGACCGCCTACAAGTTGAGCCTGACCTTCCGTCAACTTCGCAGCGCCTTGGCCCAATTGTTCTTGACCTTGAACAAGCTGTTCACTGCCCTGTACAAGCTGTTGTTGTGCACCGTGTAAATCCTTGCTGCCTTTCAACAACTGCTGTTGACCTTGCGCTACTTGCTCACTGCCGGTAGCAACTGCTTGGCTGGCTGCCAGAAGCTGCTTCACTGCAGGATTCGCTGCCAGCTCTGGGCTAGCTTGTGTTAATTGTTCAAGACCTTGGGCAACTGACTTCGCACCTTCTGCAACCTTCGTGCTGCCTTGTGCTGAAGATTCCAGCCCGGTTACCAGCGATGCGCTGCCTTGCTCCGACTGCTTCAAGCCTTGAGCCAGTGTGTTAGCACCTTTCAGTGAAGCATCAAGACCTGCCTTCAATTGATTGCCGCCTTCATTTGCGGCCGCAGCCCCGTTCTGAAGCTGCTTATTGGCAGCCGCCAACTGATTTAAACCGGAAGCCAGAGAGGTTGCACCTGTCTTCAAATCGCTGGCTCCTTTACCTAGGGAACCCACGCCATCCGCCAATGGATTGATGCCATCTTGCAGCTTCACTGAACCATCTACCATTTTGGCCAGGTTCTCTTTCAGCTTCTGAGCGCCTTCATCCAGCTTGACGGCTCCGTCATTGATCTCAGTTGCACCCTTGCCAGCGTCGCCAAGACCACTGGAAATTTTCTCAACCTGATCAAACAGGACATCTGTGTAAGCCTCCGTCACTTTCGCGGACACTTTACTCTTAATTTCCTTCACTGCGGTACCGCCGATTTGTGCGGCCAGGAAGTTGTAAGCCTCATTCGGCTCATAGACGATCTCGGCAGGCTGCGGCTGATCATCCATTAAGGTTGTAGCCTTCTCCGAGAAGTTGCTTGGAATGACAAGCGTCATGTAGTAATCGTTATTCTTCATGCCTTCATCCGCTTGCTCGCGGGTGACGAACTTCCAACCAAAAGCTGCGTTCTTCTTCAGCTCTTCGACCAAATCATTACCTGCTTGTAGCTTCGTTCCTTCATATTCAGCACCGCGATCCTCATTGACAACCGCGACAGGAATTTCATCCATTTTCCCGTACGGGTCCCAAAATGCCTTCAGAAACATTCCGCTATATAATACGGGAATGAACATGACGACAAGAATTGGGATAATCACTTTAGGTTTTTTAAAGGAAGCTGCAAGATCCTTAAAAAATACCGACATTGATTTCATAATCATTTCTCTCCTTATATCCCTGAATCTTATCTCTTATCTCTTTCTCTCATTACCGTACGGGTCCTTTCTTATCTTTGACTATGTCTTGGATAACCCGCCTGATAAAAATATTTGAGAAAATTCTCTGATCTGCTCTTTGCTTAGTGGCTCGTGTATTTTGTTCCAATCCGAAGTTAGCGCAATGTACAGCTTCACAAGCACAAATGCAATGACTTTAGGATCAAACTCGCGAATTTCCCCATGTTTGGCCGCACGATCGATTTGACGCTCCAAGTAATCAAGGATAGCCAGCTCGATCTTCTCCAGGCCCTCACGCGCTTGCGGCGTTCCAAAATCTCTTACCTCCTGAAACAGCTTCACAAGCAGCTCATGTTCTCTTCTGAATTCCAGAAGTTTATCCATGCTCTGGTACAGATTCTCGAAGAAAGGTCTGTCATCGTGAACCTCTTGTTCCGTAATTTTCTTCATCTCTATAATGACGGAACGAAGAATTTCATCAAACAGTTCCTCCTTATTCGCAAAAAACGTGTAAATCGTGCCCTTGGCGACATTTGCAATTTTAGCTACATGATCCATCGTTGTAGCTTTGTAACCAAACAATGCAAATGATTTTTCTGCCGCTTCAACGATTTGTCTTCTGCGATCCACTACAGCCAAATAAAGCACCTCCTTATCTTAGACTTAC
Source organism: Paenibacillus sp. 79R4 (assembly GCF_013393165.1). Classification (NCBI taxonomy): domain Bacteria; kingdom Bacillati; phylum Bacillota; class Bacilli; order Caryophanales; family Paenibacillaceae; genus Paenibacillus; species Paenibacillus sp. 79R4. Next base: position 30,212 of record NZ_QJOT01000018.1, read on the forward strand.
TTTTTTCTCAAAAATGACTAAAAGTCCGTTTCGGTCATTTGGTCAATTAACACTTTAGCACGTTCCGAAATGCATTGCAAGTTATTTTTTTCAATTATTTTCAGCGTTTTTCACTGCCATTTTTCTTGGTCTGTATGAAATATCACATAATCTGTATGAAAATAAATTTATTTAGCAAAGGGAATCTCGGCAACCTTCTCATACATCGGCTGGTGATGCATATTTGTTCGATAGATCACCAAGGCATCTATAGTCCATGAACCAAACTGAAGATTAGCCCCGGTAATATCCGTTTCCAGCTTGTATCCTGCACGGTACTTGCGAGCCAGCGTAATATGAGGTCGATAAGGACGGTCCTCCGGGATATATCCCAGCTTCCGGTTCTCTTCAATGACGTTATTTTGCAGCTGCTCCAATAGCTCCAGCTCCCCATGGACTCCTGCCCAGAGAACCCTTGGCTGATCTGCACGTCCGAATGTACCGCAGCCAAGGGCTTCCATATGTATAGGCCGTATATTGGCGACAGCCCTTATGGCAGCTGAGCGAAGCTCATCCAACCGTTCCGGAGACGTATCGCCCAGAAACTGCACCGTTATATGATAATCCTCCTTATGCACCCATTTTTGAAAAAAAAGCTGATCCCTCTGTTCCTTACACCAGTCGGCAATCATCTGCTTAACAGAAGATGGAAGCGGGACCGCGATAAATAGACGCCAAGCTTCTGAATTATTGGACATAAAGTCTCACTCCTTGTGATTTTTTGCTCAAATTTCGTTTTTCCGACACAAAGCGACGATATTCCTTATTATTCCGCAAACAATTCCTCATTATAATGTTGAATAGATGTGCCCACGAGTTCCAACATCATCTTACAATAGATAGGAGATTTATATGGGATTTGCAAAAAAAATAACAATGGCTATTGTTACCCTTCTCGGGTTTATCGGTGCCATTATCGGTGTATTCGGCTATCAGACAACCTACCGTCAGGTAGAGAAGTCCGTTGGTGTCGAAACCGTAGGTTGCGCTAATATTACAACTGGCTTAGTCAATCCTGCCGTCATCGAACTGCTCGCGCGTGGCGATAAGTCCAAGTTGGCTGAAGTAGAACAGCAGTTGAACTGGACGGTAGACCATAAACCCTTGTTTAAGGAAGTCTTTATTCTATCCTTGGATGGCACCATTCTTGCCGCCGACCAACATCTGAAGGAGCGCGGTTATAACGCTGGCGATGCCTTCTATTTCAATCCGGCCGATCGGGATATGATGATGGACATGAAGCATTCCGTGTACACCAAGGTCTATACATATGAGGATACGGAGCTGTTGACAGGATATGGCCCCATCTTCCAGGACAATGATCCTGGCAAGCCTATTGTTGGGCTAATGGCCATCAATTTCGATGCATCGATTATTCAGGACAGAACATGGGAGATCATTACCCTACCATTTGCAATCGGCGCTGCAGTCTTCCTGCTGGCCGCTCTAGTTGTCTATTTCATCATTCATCGGATGATTCGTCCGCTGGAGCATTTATCCAGCCAGGTGAACCAAATTGCACAAGGAGATCTTACGATTACACCTATGGTTCTGAAGAGTAAGGATGAAGTTGGCAAGCTGTCCCGGGATTTCAGCAATATGGTGATCAATCTGCGGAGCCTGATCACCGAGGTAAGCGCCACCTCCATCCAGGTGGCCTCCTCTTCCCAACAGCTGTCCGCCAGCGCGGAGCAAACGGGGACTGCCTCTGAGCAGACTGTTAACATCACCCAGGAACTGGCTGAAGGAGCAGAGAGGCAGCTGCATGATTTGGAGCAGAGCTCGAATACGCTGCGCAGCATGTCCACCTCGACGAAGCATATTGCCCATCTTATGAGCGATGTATCCCAGGCTGCCCAGAACTCCCCGGCTGCTGCCGGACAGGGCGTAGCGTCCATTCAGCAGAGCATTCAGCAAATGAACAAAATGCAAGGGAAAATCAACGAGTTGTCTACAAACATTACTGAGCTCTCCAGTCAGTCCAAAGAAATTCAGAACATTCTGGAGATAATCACTGCAATCGCGGACGAGACTAATCTGCTGGCGATCAATGCCTCAATCGAAGCAGCCCGGGCCGGCGAATATGGCAGCGGCTTCGCCGTGGTCGCTTCATCCGTCGGCAAGCTGGCCGATCGTTCAGCAGCATCAGTGAAGCAGATAGCCGCTCTCATAGGCTACATCGTAACGCAGATGGAAGTGACCGGGACGACGATGGTCGAGACCTCGCGGGAGGTTGAGCTAAGCGCCTCATTGGTACACAATGCCGGTGATTCCTTCGGCGAGATCGAGAACCAGTCCCGAGCAACCGCTGCATCGATCAGCGACATAAATGAAGCTGTTCAACAGCTCTCCGACCAGACGGATCTATTGGTGAAATCGCTGGAGAACATCGTGGAAATTGCCAACAACAATGTCGATAGCGCCCAGTCCATGTCTGCTGCATCTCAGGAGCAGCTTGCGACGATGGAGGAAGTAGATGCCTCGGCCAGCTTCCTGGCCAGTTTATCGGATAAGCTGCACACCTTGATCGAGAAATTCAAGGTATAAGACCCGCAACCTCAATTGGTTTTCTTATCCAAGATGGAATTGTTAAACAACCGCTATACGAAAAAAGGGACCTGCCGCTCAGCGTTAAGGCTGTATGCGGCAGGTCCCTTCCTCATCAATTCATAAGTGAGACGGTGATTAGTTGTTCAAAAAGGCATTAAGCATCCAACGATGTTTCTCAAGAGTAGAAACAACACCTAACAGCAGGTCGCTTGTTGCTTCATCTCCTACTTCCTCAGCGATGGACATACCTTCGCGCAATTCCTTATCCAGTACTTCAAAGTCAGCTACGATAGCAGCTACCATTTGGTCAGGAGTCTCGTTGCCTGTAGCTTCCTTAATCGTTGCCAGCTCCAGGGATTCACGCAAAGTTGCAACCGGTTTGCCGCCAATAGAGAGCAGACGCTCTGCAATATCATCAATATATCCGGCAGCTTCGTCGTATAATTCTTCGAATTTCACATGCAATGTGAAGAAGTTATGTCCTTTAACATACCAGTGGAAGTTATGCAACTTCGTGTACATGGTTGTCCAGTTTGCGATCAGGAGATTCATTTGTCTTTCCAATGCTTGATTTGCCATTTCTCGTTCCTCCATTCATAATTATAACTGGTTAGATAAACGGTGAAATGTTCGCGTTGTGAAACATTTCTTTAAATTTAGACTAAATCTAAATCCTGTTTATATATTACCACTTCCTTCACACAGATGCAATGATTAAAAGATGAATATCAAATGAATTTGCTGAAAACTGCAATAAACACCCGATTTTGACAGCCATCAACCTAGTTCAAGTTTGCGTTGGAACAGCTGCTCTTATTCACAAAAAAAAGGAACCGGCATCTTTCATTGCCAGCTCCTTCATCTCATTTCAATCCACCGTTAACAAATTGCTTAAAATGCTCGAGGCTACGTTCCAATTGACGGATTCCGTCATCCACAAGACGGCGGTCAATGGCATTCTCCGTATCTACTTGCGGCTTGCGGGCAGCCATAGACATCATCTTCTTCTCTTCTTCCCAAGAAGCCTGTCTGCGCTGAATCTCTTTGTATTTGTCCAGCAGATCCGTAATAATATCGTAGAACCGTTCGTAATCGATAATAATATCATCTAGAAACCGGTCTACCTCTTCTTTCTCATAACCCCTCATTTTTACATCAAAATCTTTCTCATGAATGGTTAGCGCATCCAATTTGATGCCAAGCTGCTTGAACAGACTCTTCTGATCCTCCAGCTTGCGCGCGTAATCATCCTGCATCAGTATCCCTCCATGCCAAAGGCTTGCTTATAAGCTGACAATTTCTCCTCTTAAGATAACATAATTACGATCATTTATCGACTTCTCCACTCATACTCACCCTCTACTGCGCGTAAACCCAGAATTATTAATGAGTATTCAGGACTTTGAAAATGTATTCATTTGCAGCGATGTTCTTCAAAATAAAAAAAAGAACACCTCCATATCAGGTGCCCTTGTAAGATCTAGGATTTATTTGATTCTTGAACAGGCTTGACTTCTTGCGGAGTCTCCTCTATGAAATCACCACGTGCCCCTTTTCTGAACTCCTTCAGCATCGTACCGAAGCTGCGCCCAAGTTCCGGAAGCTTGCTCGGACCAAACAACAGCAATGCAGCAATGACCAACAAGAGCAGATGAGACGGACGCAATAAATTCTCTATCACATTTATCACTCCTCCGGTATATCTTATTGAAGATTATACTACATATATTCTCCTAAATGGGAACTAATATTGCAAATTATGCAAAGATTTATTCTCGCTCCCCATCCATAGAGGTACAAGAAACCAATACGGACTCCTGGGCATATGCTGTGGCATCAAGCAAATGTAAAGGAGCGAATATCATGGATTCATACAGTCTGGCTGCTATCGTGATCATCGGCCTGGCCTCCAACCTGGATAATGCCGGTGTGGGGATCGCCTACGGTGTCAGGAAAATCCGCATCCCCTGGTATTCCAATCTGACGATTGCCCTCATCTCCTTCCTGGCTACCCTGCTATCGGGTCTGTTCGGAAGCTGGCTGTCAGTGTGGGTTCAGCCCTGGATTGGGCAGATGATCGGAACCGTCGTAATCGTTGGGGTAGGTATCTGGGTACTGCTGCAGCCTTATCTGGAGAAGAAGCCAGCGCAGCAAGACGATGATGCCAATGCACTAACCCGGCTGCTGCGCAACCCGGAGGAAGCCGACAAGGATAGCTCTCAGTCCATCAGCCTAGGTGAATCGATACTGCTTGGGATTGCTCTGGCAATGAATGCGCTAGCCGGGGGATTCAATGCCGGAATTACCCGCCTTAGTATATGGGGAACCTCTCTATCCGTTGGCATATTCAGCTTCATCCTGTTGGCGCTTTGTGCAGGCTTCGGTCAGAAATTCGCCGCTGAAAAATTCGGCAACCGCGCTACCGTAATCTCAGGAGTCTTGCTAATCCTTATCGGCCTTCACCAGCTTTTCTAAGTATGTATGAACAAGCTATATATACACAATGTCTGCTGCTGCCCCTTATAGTTTCTCAGCATTTGCAAAATGGGCGCAGCAGCATTAGTTCCTCGCGGAACTTGGCTGTTTAAGTTACAATGATTTAGTAAAATGGTCGTGATGCGAAGTTCATATAAAGGAGCGTCGATATTTTGATGTGGCTAACTCGTTTTGAAGAAGATCTAGGCCTTATTTTCGCGCGGGCGGAATCGATTCTTGCCGCTATCGCTGAGGAGTTCGGAAGCCCTGCCCTTAATTATCTGGACAAGTTCCATCCGTTAAAGGAACACCGTTCCAAGAACTATATTTGCTATCTGCTTCCCTACTGGCTCAATGAGGAAATACCTATCGATTCGGACCGTGTACACCAGATCTCTACGGCTAACATTATGGGAATGTTGTACTACCACCTGATCGATGAGACGATGGACAACCCTTCTCTGGTATCGCGATTACAGCTTCCTTTAGCCCAGTTAATTCATTCGGAATTCATTAAAATCTACAGCGAACTCTTCCCCAGTTCCTCGGCATTCTGGACATATTATGATAAGTACATAGGAGAATGGGCCGTCGCGGTAACTTATGAGAATGAGCAGGATTATTTTCAGGTAAATCCCGTTCGCATTGCACATAGAGCGGCACCTGTAAAATTATCCGTCGCAGCGATAATGCTTCTATCCGGGCAGGAAACACGGATCCCCCAAATGGAGGAAGCCGTCGATCTCGTGCTGCTTACAATGCAGATGATTGATGATTGGCAGGATTGGGAGAAGGATCTGATCGAGGGCAGCTATAACTGTCTGCTGTCCATGGTTCAAGCAGATCTTCATTTGTCTGATCGGCGACCTAACGTTGAGGAGATCAAACAGGCGGTATATGTAGAGGGCTGCTTAATCCGCTATTCTGAAAGGGCAGAAAAGCACCATCACTCTCTGTCCCAAATCGGTTCCAGCTTCCCATTGCTCTATGATTTTCACGCCTATCTCTGCGGCCAGTTGAAAGAAATAGTTCAGCAGATTGAAGCCGATCGAAGCCTATTGCAGCGTGGCGGGCTAGAATTCTTGCTTTCTCGACAATTAATGAGAGGCAAATAATAGAAGTTAGTTAATAGATTTGTCGAATATTCCGTGGTATACTGATTAGGAAAATTTAACTATCTTTGAAAGGGTGATATCTATGACATCAGGGTCCGTTCTTCAAAGTCAAGTTATCCAAAGAGCGTGGCAAGATCCCGACTTTAAGGCACAGCTTCTCAAAAATCCAAAAGCAGCTATTCAAGAAGTGCTTGGTGTGATTCTCCCGGACCACATTAAGGTGACCACTGTTGAAGAAAATTCAAATGAGCTCTTTCTAGTTCTGCCGCCTAAACCATCGGATGTCATGAAATCTGATAATGTAAAGCCACAAGTTATGTGGGGGGAATAAACCTAGTCTTTCAAGGAGTTGGACATTGAGGTGATCTCTTGTCTATCAGCTTTTTGTAGTTGATGGAAAGCGAACACATACCTCAGTGCCAACTCCTTTTGTGCTTGTAAATGAAATTTCCCCCTTCATAACTTCTATAATTCGAAAAGTTACCATCAGCCCAAGTCCAGTCCCCTTTGTCTTATTTGAGAAATATGGCTCGCCCAAACGGTCCAGCACCTCAGGATCCATGCCCTCACCATTATCCTTTATGTGAATATTCACCTGTTCCGCATCTCCATGCGCCCAAATCTCGATTTCTCCTTCACCGTTGAGTGCCTCTACGCTATTCTTAATAATATTAATGAAAGCCTGCTTAAATTTAGAGGAGTTCCCTTTAATGTATAAATCACTTGGAATATGAACCGATATCTTTCCTCCCTGGAGATTCACCAGTGGCATGAGAATTCCCTCAATATGAATGAACTCCTCCAATACATTAAGTGTCGTAACCTTCCCGGCCTCCGGTTTAGCAAAGGTCAGAAAATCGGTGATTATCGTAGCAGCCCGATCCAACTCATCCAGGGCCATGTTCAAATATAATTGATTAGACGAAGAATTCTTCTCAGATAAGAGCTGTAAAAATCCACGTGTAACTTGCAGCGGGTTGCGAACCTCATGTGCAACTGAAGCCGCCAGTTCGCTAATTATCTCCATCTTCTCCGATCGCTGAAGTTCATTATTAAACATTTCTAGTTGCTTAGAGTATTCTACGATTTGTTCATGATTGCGGGCAAATCGTTTCCCCATAATCACAATAAGCGAAATGAGAAAACTGACCACTCCCCACTTCCATAGGAACAGATCATAGTAGCCTGCCTTAAAATAAAACCAAAATAATTCAATAAGACTTAATCCCGCAAAAATAGCAAAGCCAAATGATAATATCTGTGCTTCTTTATTGCCCTTAACCGCATAGGTTATTGCTGTGGCAATCAACAACACAAATTGAATGATCATTATTACTCCAAGCAACTGTGTGGATGATACAAGCTTATAAAGACCATAAATCTTATTGTGGCTAAGATAATTAACTACTACCAAAGTAATACCGATTGATGAATAACAGAATTGAAACATTCGAAACTTCGTAATAACTGCTTTATAGCCCTTTCCAATCACTTTCTCAAAGAAATATGTAAATGAAGGAAGTAGTATATACAAAGAAAAATCGAATAAGGCCACATATACTTTTCCATACTCCCCATATGTAGAATATAAAAACGAAGAATATGTAATCATAATGAATCCACAGGATAAAATCACCAGGCAAAGGGCTACCCAAGTTGAAGCATATTCCTCATTCAAGAAAATAGCACAAACAAGCATGATGAATGCAATAAACATAAGGCTGCTACCTATAATAAAATCGCTCAAACTGCTTTTGACATACATGTTATGTAAATTATAAAAATCACCAATATATACTCCACTCTGAATACCAATTCTATTTGGTGTCCTAATCCCAAGATATATTGTTTCTCCATGATCAAGATTTTCGGAGGGTAACAGGACAACATTAATCGCATATTTATATTCCCTGTGGGACTCAAATATTTTGTGATCTCCCTGCTTTACGATAATGTCGTATCCATATATCTTTTTAAACAGCATTGCTTTTCCTTCAGAACTAGCAGGAGTCTTAATCTTGACCCACTGGGCTACTGCGCCAGAAGGCCTTTCCACTGCTTTGTCATCCGCTCTTACACTAATCCAATCCCTCTCCTTCTCCAACTGCTCTACAGTCATTTCCGGATCGAAATGATTCATCCATAGAATCTGCCACTCATCAATCGTCTGCTCCGCACTCTTTTTATTATTTGTACTTTCAATAAAGAAGACACTGAAAACCGCTACTACCATAACAAATACAGTGGCTACTACTTTTACCAGACCTTTCATCTCAGCACCTCTAACCCTAAATTCACAAGCTAAGAAGTTACAATATATAATTCGATACTTTCCGCGCTAAACCTTCAATAAAATGGAAAAATTCATAATAAGATCAGTCCGTATCCAATATGTAACAAACAAAACTATTTTAACGTGATTGCCGCATTTAATCCATGAATTCTTTTGGGTATTATACACACAGGTTACCTATATATTGGAAATGACAAATTCCTCCCTGAGTCCCCTCATCTTATCCTTTTCGATATAAGACAGCAACCACCGCTTAAATTTAGCTCACCTTGTTTCCTTGATATGTCTAAGTACCGAGAAAAAAAGCCTCTGACAACGTCAACGCTGCCAGAAGCTATCGGAATATAATCAATTCTATTCTCTCAATATCATTTCCTACCAAGTTCAATACGAATCGCTGCGAATTGACCGTCCCGGACTTGCTCTGCCAGCTTGCCGCTGATGACGGGACCGTCTACTTGGACAGTATCACCGTTCTGCTGTTTCAAGACGATAGACTGAACCGTAACCCCGTCTGGGCCATACGTATTGCCTCTGCCCGGATTATGATAAGTTACTTCCGTCGTTCCCAGGAATTTAAACGCAACTTCAGCCTGTTCATTGAACAGCCAGCCCGGTAGTGATGGTGCGAAGGCGAGCTGCAGCTCTTTCCCTTGCATTCGGAACACATGTGGACCCGCCATCATCATCATCCATATACTGATAAACTCAGCCGTAGATCCACTAAGTCTGGCCACAAATCCCCGACCATGCACCTTAGGGTCCGGATTGACACTGGTCGCGATAAAGGATGAGTTTTCCAGCGTACTGCGGCCATAAACCGCCGGATTAAGGAACGGAATTAATGAGGTTCTCATCTCATGGAAGAACTGCTCCTGCAGCCCGCTCTTCAGCAGTGCAAGCAGATATTTATAGCTCATATGAAGAAAGACGGATTCCCGCTCCAGCCAGCCTGCGGTGAAAGCACGGATTCGTCCGATTTCATGGCTTTCCCCATCGAGACTCACCGAGGTCTTATACATCTGGATCTTATCATCGAACAGATCGCTGCGGCGGATATGCTCATAAGCCTTTCTCGCTTCTTCCGGGTCATTTAGCGTCTTCATCCAGCGTGCTGGCCCCTCAAGGAAATGGGGGAGCGGTCTTGGATCAAGCCGCTTAACCCGGGCTTTCGGCAAGCCGTAGCCGCTAATGACAGGCTGACCCAGCTCATCAACGACTGCTTCATATTCAACCGCCTCATATACAAAATAGGTTGGTGTTAATCCCTCCCCAAACTGGATTGCCAGCTTAATGCCCTGATCAAGCTTCTGTTCCATTTGGCAATAGATCGGCAGCAATTCCCCTGCCTTCAGCATGACTTCCTCTCCGCTGATGCCGAACCGAATCTCTTCACGATAATGCTCCCGGGCCGAGGCCACTTGATCCCAATAATCGAATTCCGTTAACTCACCTGACAGATTCCGCGCTAAATATTCGGCTACTTTCTGGAGAAGTGTGAACATTTCCTTAGGCACTGCAAGGATTTGGTCTGGCGATTCCGCAGCCGACTCCAACACAAATTTTACAATCCGGGTTAATTCGAAGGTCTCACTCATACCCGAGCCCAATAAACCTGGCAAGCCATTCATCGCATCGTTCCAGCCGGGCTTATTGCCTTCCATCTCGATCCCCATTCCATAAGGATCCAGGGTGGCGAACTTCACCAGGGAGAGCGACAACAGCTTAACGAACAGATTCGTACGATATACCTCTCCGCTGCCGCAGCCGGTTCTCAGCCAGTTGGTATGCTTCAGCGACAATCCAAGCTTTTGCATTTTCTCATCATCATGAACCGTCGCCCCATACTGGCGAACCTGACCGCCATTCAGCACATATTTCTCACTACGCGGCAGAACGCGAACCGGGCTGTCGAAGAAGGTGTATTCCTTCTCCTCAAACAGCATCTCCGCCTTGTGATCCGGGAAAATATCCAGATAGCTGTCGATCAGATCCATATTATAGGTCCAGTGATCCGACCAATAACCTTCGCCAAAGGAGGCCTCTATATTCTGAACCGCCAGCTTCAAAATTCCACTAAGCAGTTCTTCCTCACTGGTCTTCAGCTTTACACTACGGCTGGCAGCATAAGTGATAATCTGGCCGGGAGTGAACTTGCCAAGGCAAATCGTCTCCAGCTCCTGCCGATGAGAATGAAGCGCCTCCTCCAGCCATTCCCGCAGCTGTGCTGCCTTGTCAGCTGGTACTTGGAAGCTGGTACCCTCCACACTTAATGGATTATAACCGTCAGCCTGAATCAGACTGAAGAAAGTCCTGATATTAAACGTGCCAACCTGTGGGTTGAAGTAGATATCACTGCGCCGGTTCTGATTCGCATCGCGGAAGTTCCCGTTGCCTTGGGAATAAAATTCCGGTGCAATCGAGAAGAAGTTGTAGTCCCGCTCAAGATCCCCATGTTTGCGGGAATATAAATGGATAACGTAGCCCTCTTTGCCATTATCAAAAATGAACGGATACCCTCCGCGCAGGAAATTATCAAGGTAGCTCTGCCTGCTATAGGCGTCGAACAGGGGCTCAGCCGTTTTTGTAGCAATATCCTCGGTTAATTCCTCGGTCAGCTTGCTCGCTTCCGCATACTTTAATTCCACATAAGCCGGGGAAGCGATCGAGGATACCTTCCGGTTTAAGCGATCCAGACTATCTATATTTCCGATCAAGCTATAAATAACCGTACTCTGTCCAGGTTGCAGCGTCACTTCCGTTCCGCTGAAGCCACATGGCACTTTATTCGTACAGTATTGGGTCTCCCGCTTAAGATCAGCAACCGAATGCTCTGCAAAGCGATCTGGATAACCAAGCGAGGTATTGTCGCCGAAGATAATCTCAAAATCAGCGATCGGCCGGATCAACTGACCTTCTTCGTTGAAAGATAAATAGAAGTGGCCGTTCTTCACCTCACTGACCTCCGCTTCGTCCCCTGTACTGGAACGGACGCGGTAATATGGAACGCCTTGATCCAGGTTCTCGACCTCCATCCAGCTGCGCAGCAGATTGCCGATCTCCTTATAGCCTGAGTTCTCTACACCGTACGGCAGTATTTCCGGCATCCCGTCCAGAGCTTCCAGATGAATTGGCCGCCCGGAAATATTCGTCAGCTCAACCTTGCGCACAAGCGCTGCGAAGTCATCATTAGGAATATGAAAATAAGTGACCTGGGTCTGCAAGCCTTTGGATGAGTGAACCTCTGTTATGCTAATATTGTTGGAACGGATTTCCATTCTGCGCACAGCATCCTTGTCCGGAGCGGCGCTCTGGAACGGCTCATAGATAGAGTCCTGTCCGTCCATCTTGATGAATGTACGGAACCCTTTCATCGATACCGACTGGTAGGAGATGCTGGCCGGGGAAAATTCCATAATCGGACTGTTCTTGTCGCGAATCCCGAAACTGCATACGGCCTGGCCGCGGTTCACATAGAACGTCCACATCGGAATCCCTTTTAGCCCGGCAATCCCTGGCAGGAAGCTGGAGAATGGCTTCGCTTGATCAAACTGCTCGATAACAAATGCATTGTCCTTGAACATAAAATTAGGCATAAATAATTGCACCCCTATCGTATTTACTTGATGATATATGTCGCGATCGAATGTGCCGGGAGCACTTCGGAGACCCCTTCTGATCCCAGAATAAGCGAGAACGCTTGCTGCTCGTCTGTTCCATTCATGACCACAGCGGCTATACCTCCGTCCGGATTGTGGAATGCCGTCGCACCGAGGGCTGCATTCCCGCAGCTCACACCGATTCGCACCGCACCAGGTAGGATATATTTGCTGAAATGGCCGATATAGTAGTAGGAAATATTGTAATGAAGCGTATCTGTCTTCGTATCAGCAATAATGGGTGCATCGCACAAGTTGTTGACATGGTTCGGACCGCCGGTCTCATCGAGAACCAGATTCCAGTCCAGATAGCCCTCTGTCCATTGGTTCAGGTCTCCGATCATATTACGACCATAATGCTCACCATTTGACCAGCTGCCGAACTTAGCTCCCCCTTCCTTGCAACCCTCCGTGAATAGCAGATGCTTATCCGGGAACAGATCATGGACCTTGCCGACATTCTCGAATTCCTCACTGACATACCAGTGGAACCCGGTTCCCCATACATACTTGGCAGCCTCCGGGTCGGAGAGCACCGCCGATGCCCGTTCCACCATCAGATCGCGGTTATGGTCCCAGATCAGGATATTCACATCCGCCAATCCTTCGCGATGCATTGTAGGGCCAAGGTAATCGCGCACGAAATCGCGTTCCTCCTCGCCGCTGTATATACAGGAGTCCCAAGTCTGCACTGCAGCCGGTTCATTTTGAACAGTAATCCCCCAGATTGGAACGCCTTCCCCGCGATAGGCCTTGATGAACTTGGTATAATACAGCGCCCATACATTCCGGAATTCAGGCTTCAATTGGCCGCCGTTATTCATCTCTCCATTCGTCTTCATCCATGCCGGCGGACTCCAAGGCGATGCAAGCATCGTAATATCCTGCCCTGCTGTCTTCACAGCATCATGGATTAGCGGAAGAACCCATTTCCGGTCTCTGGAAATATCGAAGCTGTTCAGCTCTGTATCGTTGTCCTCCACATACGTGTAGTTCTCAAGTGCGAAGTCACAGCTATGGATATGCACCCTGCCGATCGTATAGCCCAGACCCTGTTTCGGATCAAAATAACTGCGGATGACTTCATCCCTCTTCTCCGGGTTTATACGCGACAGTGTATAAGCAGCCGCCTCGGTAAACGCCCCTCCGAATCCAAGGATCGTCTGGAACTGCTGCTCTGGATCAAGCTTGATTGCCGATGGCGCTAATTCACTGCTAACGCTTGCAATCTGTCCCTGAAATGCAAGCCTCTCTCCTGAATCACGTGCGGTTAATACCTTAGACCAACTAGCCATGTTCATCTCTCCTTTTCATTGTTATCACTAAATCGAAACCGGTTTCGATTTTCGTTAAAAAAAAGGGAAACCGGAACCTCATAGCGGACGGCATGATTCCCGGATTACCAATTCAACTGGAATAACAGCCTGTTGTATTTCTGTTCCGCCTTCTATGCAATAGATTAACATGTCGGCGGCGCGCTTGCCAAGTACATATGTATCCTGCCGGACTGTAGTTAAGGCCGGTGTTAAATATTTTGCCATTTCTATATCGTCAAAGCCAACTACTGAAATATCTTCCGGCACCGAAAGACCATGTGCTTTAATGGCATCCATTGCGCCAATTGCAAAATTGTCCCCAGCCACGAAGACAGCTGTTGGCAAGGTATCCAACTTCAGCAGCTCCTCCATCGCAATTCGCCCGGATTCCACCGTATAATCATAACTTCCCTGTACAATGCGCTGCGGTAGAACCGGCAGGCCCAATTTCTGCATCCCCTGCATATAGCCCTGCAGACGCTTTTCGCCGGCAAAGGTCTGACCGCCGTTAATATAGGCGATATCCCGATGACCCAGCGAGTATAAGTATTCAATTGCCTCAATACTTCCCGCCACATTATCCGAGTAAACGGTGCTCTTGCTGTCCGACTCCTGATCCAGCAGCACACAAGGGATATCGGATTCCAATAGTTCGATGAAATAGGGATCCGTATAATCCGGCAGCACAATGACAACGCCGTCAACGCCACGAATTTTACAATGCTCCAAATAACCGCTCTTCTTGCCGCCGATATCCTTGGAGACAAACATCAGGTCATATCCTTTGGAAGTAGCTACCTTCTTGAACCCCTCGATTACCCCACCGAAGTAAGGATGGAGGAGTCCAACCCCAGAAGTTTCAATGAACAAGATGCCGATCGTCCATGACCGCTTCGTCGTTAATGATCGGGCATGAGCATTTGGCAAATAGCCCAGCTCCTCAGCCGTATCCATAATGATTCGTCTCGTCTTCTGGCTAACATCGGAATAACCGTTAAATACCTTGGAGACTGTCGTCGGTGAGAACCCTGTTTTTTTGGCAATATCATAAATGGTAACTATCCTTCTCGCCTCCTGTATCGTCCGCACGATTCATGGAAATTGTAGTCGTCCTCCACTTTGAAGTCAATAGCCAGTGCACAATATATGCATCTTGGTCAAGGAGCAAATTTCTTGGTTGAACCCGGGAAATCCGGGGCAAACTTCCCATATGACCAACCCATCACACTTATAGATTATATACAGGAGGAACTTCATCATGGACGACTACCCGAAGACGACTGGTGATCTTGTCTACGAGCAATATAAGCTGCTTGCAGAATACCGCTTCGAGAACGATATCCCGCGTGACGATGCACTCCCTTTCGATACCCGAATTACCCAGGGTATAAGTGAACCCGGGCCTGAGGACAGCAGCGGCGAGGATCGCGAAGAATCCTTCCCCGATGTTCCCGATGCCGACGCGATCCAGTCGGATACCCCTGTAGATCCAGCCGCCCCCGACATCGATACGACGATGCACGGTATAGATCTCTTGAACGGCTACAATGGAGATGAAGCAGAAGAAGAGCGTGAGTAACAAAAACCGGGCTAGAGGAATGCAACGCACATTCCTCTAGCCCGGTTTTCTTTTTTTATTCCCTGGCCATTCCTACCTGAGTCCTCCCGTTGTCGGACTGTGCTCCTTAACGCCTCGGCGAATTGCGACAACATCGCATTCCCCGCCGAATGTCCGTAGGTATCATTCACTTTTTTGAAATAATCAATATCCATGATCATCAAAGAGAAGAGGCTAATAGAAAGAGGTTCAGCGGAATCGTTAAGATATTTCAGTATGATATACACGAATAATCCAACAATGCTATAGCAAAACACAAATATAATCCATGTGATCCAATTCTGATTTTCAAACATAAGATTAACGGAGGACGTAAGCAAGGTTAATCCAAGCGTCCAGCCCCATCTGCTTAATGAAGGCTCTTTGCGGCGGATCATTGAATGGCGAACTCCCGGAAATCGATAAATACCGCTTCCTCCATCGGGAAATATAGTACATCAGCATAATGCCCAGCACACTACGGATAAGCCCGCTTAACCGTTAAAAGGGTAAAGTTGTTAATTATATTCTCAATCATAGCTGGGTAGATCACTCCATAGAAACAAAAATCCAGGCAGTGTAGCACAGCCAGGATTTCAGGGTAATAGTAAGCATACCCTATAAAGAGATGAAAATAATCGCAAGGCTGGTGTGGGATTTTCTATTTCACAACAATTTTTTGGAACATCCCCCATTTCCTAAGCATCCATATTTTTAAATCAAGGGAGGACATTTCATGCCTGATTATCGCATCATTGTGGATATATCGGATCGACAGCTCTACTTGCTGGACGGGGATACAGTAGTCAAGGGTTACCCGATCGGCGTGGGCAAGATGCTCACGCCAACTCCCATTGGCGACTATGTGATTATTAACAAACAGCCTAATCCCGGAGGTCCCTTCGGCGCTTTCTGGATGGGGTTGTCCAAGCCGCATTATGGCATTCATGGGACGAATGATCCCTCCTCGATCGGTCATATTGTCTCCCATGGCTGTATCCGTATGTTCAATAGTGATGTATTGGAGCTCTCTTCCCTAGTACCGATTGGAACCCGAGTGACGATACGAGGCTAACTGGGGGGCAAAAGTATTCGCTTTGGGGAACACTCATGATATAATGACTGCAGTTATTTAGAAAGGACGGGGAGCCGGTTTGGACAGCATGGCTGCAGCTACACATGATCCTATCGATATATGTCTTCTGGCAGGAAGAATCATGCTGCAAAGCGGAGCAGAGACGTATCGGGTGGAGGATACGATGATTCGAATCGCCGATGCATTAAATCTGACCCCTTCGCAAAGCTATGTTACCCCTACCGGCATCATCTTTCAGTGCGGAGAGGAGCAGCAAGCGAAGCTGATCCGGATACAGGACAGGACAACGGACCTGCAAAAGGTATCCAGGGTGAACGATATCTCCAGGAAATTATGCAGTCATGCACTATCCGTTGATGATGCCTATAAGCTATTGACTGAGGTCGATACCGTAAACCAGGCTTATCCCGTATGGGTACAAATTGCAGCCGCAGCTCTATCAAGCGGTTGCTTTACTTATATGTTCAAAGCGGGTTTATCCGATTTTATCCCCGGAGTGCTATGCGGCGGACTGGGATTTTCGGCGTTCATTTTGCTGCATCGCTGGGTCAAGGTAAGGTTTTTTGCCGAATTTGTCGCCTCCCTGTTGATCGGACTGCTCGCGTTCCTGCTCGTCTCTATTGGAGTCGGTTCCCAGCTGGACAAGATTATTATTGGCTCCGTGATGCCGCTTGTACCTGGTCTGCTGATTACAAATGCAGTCAGGGATTTGATGGCCGGCCATTTGGTCTCGGGTTTGTCCCGAGGTGCGGAAGCTTTTCTGACCGCCTTTGCGATTGGTTCAGGTGTCGCCGTGTTATTCACGATATTCTAATTTGCCGGAAAGGGAAGGCTTGATTGATATATGACGCTTATTCTTCAGCTTATTACCAGCTTCCTTGCCAGCGCCGCATTCGTCGTTATCTTCAATGCGCCGCGGCGCACCTTACTGCAGTGCGGTCTGTCCGGGATGTTAGGCTGGGCAGCTTACTATTTGCTAACCCCCCGCATCGATACGATATTTGCCACCGTCACAGCCACTTTCATCGTCGGGGTGATCAGCCAGTTCTTCGCCCGAATCTACAAGAAGCCTGTTATTATTTTTAGCGTTGCCGGAATCATTCCTCTCGTTCCCGGGGGTCTGGCCTACGACGCGATGCGCAGATTCGTGGAAAATAATTATGATGCAGCTATTCAGCTTGCAGCCCAGGCATTTCTGATCTCCGGCTCCATTGCTATCGGACTTGTCATATCCGAAGTGCTGAATCAGCTAATTCGCAAACTCCCCATCCGGGTACCCAATAAGCTCCGCAACAAATAGACCCCAGTTCCCTTCTTCTAGGCACAAAAAAACCGTTTCTTAGGCCATTATGAGATAAAACTCATTTTGACCTCGAAGACGGTCTCTTCGGTGATAGATAGACGGTACATACATTCAGGTTGTGATTGCGCCAAGTTGCTTAATCATTCTGAGCATTAACACTCAGAACAAATCCGATCGCTATCATATTGGTAAGTAAGGAGCTGCCCCCGTAACTGATAAACGGCAAAGAAATACCTGTCAACGGCAAAATCCCGATATGCATACCGATATTAACAGAAACTTGAAATACCAACATGCCAATAAAACCGATCACAATATATGCTCCGGATCGCTCTTTGCTGTCCATTGCTACATTAATCATACGATATACAAGTGCAAAATAAAGCAGCAGCAGCACGGAGGAACCTATGAAACCAAATTTCTCGCCGATCACTACATATATGGAATCGGAATATACGTAGGGAATAAACCCTTTGCGTATATAATAGCCATCACTTCCGCTTAATCCGCCCGTACCGATTGCCGTCATGGAATTTTTCACATGCCAGGATTTGTCGGGATCGCTGGACGGATCAAGAAACGTTTGGATTCTCGACATCTGATGGGGTTCCACGATCTTCAACAACAATTCATAATTGGCATAGTAGAGCCAAAGTACGGTACAAATGATTATAATAACGATCCCGATAAACAAAATCATATAGATGGAACGAATGTTGCCAACCCATACCATGCTCATTACAATCCCTAAAAATACCAGCGCGGTGCCTAAATCCGGCTGCTTCATGACCAGAACAAAGGGAATCAAAAAAACGCAACCGATCGGCAATAAATCCTGTAAAAAACGAAGCGGCCGCCCTTCCCTCTTACCTAATAGATGGGCAATCAGCAAAACCGTAAATATTTTGGCCATCTCGGAAGGCTGGATCTGGAATTGTCCGATACTGATCCAGCGGACCGCTCCATTTATATTATGTCCGGCAAATTTGACCAGAATAAGCATCAGGATGCCAATTCCATACAAAATATAAGACACCTTGCCGAGCAAAAAACGATAATCTATTATGGACAGGCCCAGCATAGGAATACAAAAAGCTGCAAAAAAATAAATATTGTATAAATAAATGCCGTCTAAATGCGTACCCTGTGTGGCTTCATATATCGCAACCGTCCCGATGGCAACAAGGCAGCAAACGATAAACAACGTGGACATATCCAGTTTCGAAATTTGACGGAATTTAATCATAAGGCCAACAACCCCTATTTTTTTGAATTTCTACCGAGCTCTTGATGTTTGGGATAGCTGGCACGCGAAATATTTAGTAAAATGCCAGTACTGGCTAAACATAAAACAAGGGAAGACCCCCCATAACTGATGAAGGGAAGCGGCACACCCGTAATGGGCAGCGCTCCAACAACGGCTCCGACATTTAACAGGAATTGCAAAAATATCATCATCACAATTCCTATTCCGAGCATTAAAGCGAAAGAATTGTTGCTCCTAAAAGCAGCGCGAAATCCCCGCCAAATAAAAAGAAAAAATACAATAATAAGGGATGATGTTCCAACAAAGCCCAATTCTTCCCCGATAACGGCAAGAATAAAATCCGTGTGCGCCTCAGGCAGGTAAAAAATCTTTTGAATGCTGTGACCAATTCCAGTCCCGGTAAATCCCCCATGTCCCAAAGCAATAAGCGACTGAATCAGTTGATAACCAGATCCTTGCGGATCTTCAAACGGACTCAGAAAAGAATTGATCCGCTTGAGACGGTAACTTTTGCTGAAAGCCAGGTAAGAAAAGAGCGAGATCAAAGACAAGCCAAGCAGAAACAAATGGCGAAGAGCCGCATCACCAACGAGCAGGATTGTCACAGCCATACCGATTAGAATCAAAACCGTGCCAAAATCCGGCTGCTTCAGGACAAGCAGCGAAATAAGTCCGATCACCGTTACAACGGGAATCAACCCTCTACGAAAATCACGGATTTGTTCCCCTTTTCTGCTGATGGCCGTTGCCAAATAGACGATGACGGTCAGCTTGGCCAACTCGGAGGGCTGCAACGTAAATCCACCCACGGCAACCCAGCGTCTTGCACCATTGACATCCCTGCTCTGAACTAATACAAAAGCAAGCATTAACAGCGTAACCAGCAGCAGGAAAGGCGAAGCCTTCTTCCAACAATCCAGAGGAACCAACATAAAAACAAACATCAAAAACAATCCAAAAAAAGCAAATACCCCTTGCTTCATGGCATAATATGATGAAAAATCATGCCTCATGATCGCGGTGGTATAACTTGCACTAAATACCATAATCAAACCAAAGCCTACAAGAAAAAAAGTCAAAAAAAGAAGCAGAAAATCCGGACGGCCTTTTCTTTTATCTTTCAATGCACAGAACACCTCTCGGTTATTTCTGCCATTTGTGCGAATGTTTATTCCAGATCCAATTTGCCCTGATACACCTTCTTGGATAGCAGCTTCAGCTTGTCATCCCGCCAGCCGTATACATCCAGACCATTCCCCGCTTTTCCCAGAGACCAGCCAAGGACAAGCTCGGGTCGGCCGTCATAATTGATATCCAAGATCCCGACATAAGCCAGTCCGTAACCGAAACCATCAACCTCCGTGACCTTGCGCCACTCCTCTTGATGCTTCTTGAACAGCGCCGCTTTTAGCTTTTTCCCGGTCTTGTTCTTCTCTTCATAAACGATGATCGCTTCGTCAATGCCATCTCCATCAAGATCACCAAACGAAACGACGTTTCCCTTATTTTCTTCCATTGATGAAACTATCTGTGCTTTGTAAGGCAGCATCTTGATGAAATCAGGACAGATATCTTTGTTTTGAAGGCTTTCCTCCGGTAATGGGGATTCAATCAACTCGGTTGAAGTAGTCGGAATTTCACATCCTCCAAACAGCAATAAAATGATTGTCGATACAATTTTGGTTCCCAAGAACTTTCTAGGCACTCCCGCTCACCTTCCCCCTTGCAAGCTCATTAATAATCATATCTTTTCGGAAACATATTGTGGTTATGAAATGGTTAAATTCCATGATCCTTATAATGCCAGGAACATGCGGATTTCCCTTGTAAAATTTCTGATTCATTCTCCAGTAATAGCCTAGAGTACGTTTTCAAAGCTCCAAAAATCTAGTAAACTTTGCATGTAAATAGACGAGACAAATTGCGAGATAATCAATGAGACTAAATCAAAGAAATGCTGCCTGTTGATTTTCTCAGATCTTTAACCGCGTTATTTATGAAAACAATGATCACCAAATGCAGGCATAAAACAAAATTGTATAACAAATGAAATACCGTTTTTTCAACATTTAGTGATTTATCAATAGAAACAGGCCTGATAAAAGGACATTTGGTGATAAATGTTCCCATTATTAAAACACGAAATGGAGGAGTCATTTATATCCTCCATTTCATTTAGTGGGTATCAGAATGCATTGGTTGAACAACGTATGCTAAATTAATGGGATCTTGACATGATCTTGTTCTTCCATCGTCTTGCGTACTTTATTTGAAACTAGATTTTGTTGGGCTGGTCAATTTTCTATGTACATTGGTTTTCTTCTCTATTACATCGAGGCAAACGATCAAGAAATTTTGCATTTCCTCCGGCTAATCATACCGGCTCGATTCATATTTCGATGCATTTTCGTTTACGGCCTGCTCTTCTCGTAGCTTTTAAACTCTAAGGTATATCGGTTTCCGTTTCAATTTAACGAATCGTCGAATCAATGGATTTCAGTCTTTCAATAAACCATCTGAACGAAGCTTCACGTGAACTGTGACCTCAAACATAAGATTTGATTTTAATTCCTCCCATTTTTCCCAATCGCTTTTAGGATTCCAATTTTTTGCAAGATAATGAAGTCCAAATCCGATTGGATCAAGATCTTTCCTTTGTAACTTTTGAAGAAGATTTATTATTTTCTCTTTAATTTCTTGAGATTCCTGTGTTTCATAAGTGGTTAGATCCATGGGTAAGTTTTTATCTACAACTTCCTCCAACTTCCCAGTTAATTGCAGATGGAATTTAATCTTAGGCGGTCTTGTATTTCCCTCCAACTTATACTTTACATTCGGTTTGCGGAACTCAGTTACTATATGTTCTTTCCCTTCCTTCGTTTGAAAATCAAAGTGAAACAATTTTCTCTGATTATTGGTTAATAGCTTGAAGAACATCACCTCTTCCTTCTGCAGTTCAAGCCTCATTCCTGACTTATCAAAAATGGCTAGTCTGTTCACTACAATATTGTCTTCCTTACCCTCTATGATAGGTAGATACGCATCAACGCCTTTTTCTCCAAACTTAAAATAAAATTCGGATAAAGGTACTGGCATCATATATATGGACTGTTGTTCCATGTTCGTAAACTCTTCATAAAGGTAAACGTCTATCGGTCTTTGCACTTCTTCTTTTATTTGCAATACAGCTTGGGCACTAGGTCGAGCCACAGCCATCCAAGCAATCATTTGGACTGAAGGGTTGCGTAGAATATAGTCGAGAAGATTCTTTACATTTTTCAGGGCAATTTCCTCTCCCATCAAAATGACCTTCATTTGAGAAAAATCCAGCAATCTTTCGCTTTTGGCCTGCATCCCTTCCACGGCATGCGCAATTGAGTTCGCTTCCTCACTCAGGATAAAAAAATTGTTTCCCGGTTCATTTGGATTGCTTTGTACCGATGCAATTTTAAGCGTTACACGATACCTCGCATGCTCACCTTGATCAATCCCAATCCCAACGACCAGATTACGTTTGTCAATATCAACACCGCATCCGGTCATTCCAGTGATAATAATAGTAATAGTAATCAGAATAAGGAGAATTTTCTTATACATACCTTTTCCGCATCCTTCGTGAACAGTATATAAGAAAGACAACTAGGCAGCAGCTCCCGACCATACGGCCAAATAGGAAAACTCTGCTCACCTTGACCCATAAGGAAAGATCTCCGACATACATAAAGCCGAAAGGAACAGCGGCAAAACCAGCCAATATCAACCATTCCTTTCTAGAATTTTTTATGAATAACGATTTAGCAAAATATAATGAAATGAACCAACTGCCCATAATCGAGGAGATCGTAAATATCGTCGTCAAAAGCAAAAAAATGTATGAAAATCTTCCGAATATGTACCACTCCATGCGTACCGAATCAGCTACTAAATACCAAATATGATTTAAGGATCCTGATCCATTCATTCCGAAGTAACCGATGGGTACAAAATAAGTGTTAAGGAGTAGAATAAATCCCAAGAAAGCTGTCACCCAAAATATACGGGAAAGTTTAAAATCGCCGTTGGCCGTCCTCCACTTTATTTCCTTGTTCAAAGCCATTAAGGGGATGAATCCTGTAAAAAGCGAAAAGGCTGCTGCAATTCCACCCCAAGTCGGAATAGTTTTTACAAAATCAGCTCCATATTCTATCGCATCCCATGACACTTGTTTATTAAATATGGTTGTGATAACAAACAAAGCAAAGAAAGGTAAAATGATTACAAACAATATCTCCAATATAAATAGAATGGTTAGGGATGTTTGTCGAGCTGCAAGAATGACAAATGCAACAAACAGCCCCAAGATCGCATAAGAGGAAACTGAAATGGCCGGGTTCATTGAGAAAAGCTTTGTAAATTGAAATCCCAAAAGCAATCCTAAAAAGTACTCTGTGACGATTAAATATGCGTTCAAACATTTAATTACTACTTTAGGAACCCCCCCCTGAGTGAGAATATCGTTTAGTGTTTGCCCTGGGAAGGCAGAAAAGGCATATAGCGCCAAACTTTGAATCACTACTCCAAAAAACAGTCCTACAATAAGGGCAGCCGGCGCTCCATGATATCGATCTTCAATTAAAATATATGGAACAACACTAGGAAAGCTCATTGCGAGCTGTGTACCGAGAAGTAAATAATACAGATAGCGCCTGGATACCAAAAGCTATCCCTCTTTTCTTTCGTGAATTTTTTCTCGGGTAAACAATCGGAAGTAAGGCTGTCCCATGCTTCGGAGCGAGCAGAGGTAAACAAGCAGACCCATCATTCCAATAAGAAAACCAGGGACGCCAAAAAAGGTGGCTATCACTGCCAGTGGGAACCTGATCACTCGGTTAGAAATGGCCATCAAATTGATGGGTATGACAAAACTGGATACAGACATAATAGCCAGGACAATGATTATAACATCTGACACGAAACCAGCTTTGGACGCCGCCTCCCCCAAAATAAGGCCACCTACGATCGTGGCTGTTTGACCGATTGAACTCGGGATCCGGAGAGATGCTTCAACTAGAAACTCCCCCATGAGCATAATAAACAACAATTCGATGGCAGCCGAATACGGCACCATGGAACGACTCCCTGCGATATGCATAGCAAGCTTAGATTGAAGTATCTGTGGTTCATATTGAACAACCATGATATAAAAGGGGGCTGTAATTACAGTAAGCATATAAGCAATATAACGTAGTGTAAGCATGAACTTGCTCAGAATAGATATTTCGCTGAAATCATCCATTGACGCAAAAAAATCAAAGAGTACTGAAGGGGCAATTAGGGCATAGGGGCTTCCCTCGATCAGAACAACTACCTTTCCATCCTGGATATTTTTCAGAATACGATCCACACGTTCTGTAATCAAGTAAAGCGGGAATAGGCTCCATCGACTTGGGCTCAATTGCTGGTGCAGCTCACGAATATCGATCACAACATTCAAATTAACTGAATCCAAACGCTGTTTCATCTCATCAAGAATAAATGGGTCAACCAAATCCTTGTCATAGAGAACCAATATTTTGGTGGAATCAAGAAGCCCGATAGTACGATTTTCTATCCAAAATGACGATTTCCGATATGCATTCCGAATCAAATTTAGTGAAACATCTAAATCTGTACTCAATCCATGTTGATTACCAAGCAAAACCTTTTCGGTCATGGGTTCGGATAAAGACTTTGCTTTAAATTGGAGCATATTTACGGCAAGAATTGAAGAATTTCCATCCAAGATGATCAAAACATATCCTGAGAGCATCGTTTTAACGGCCTTTTCAGGTTCGTCCACCATTTTATTCCCTGAAAATGAGCATAAATATTCCATAAAACGAGGGGGGTTTTCATAAAATGGCTTAATCAGTTGTTCATCAATTTTATTATTGTCACATACGCTCTTAAAGTAAAAAAGATGGACAGTTCGGTTGCCGTACTCCAGTGTACGCTGACCAAAATCCCCATTTTCTCCCACTAAGCTTTGTACAGAATTAATTAGCTCCATTGCAAAATCACTCCTTTACTTTAGGCTCCCCAATACCATCGTGTCCTATAAGCAAAACTGCTGATAGATATTCGATTGGATTACAAGGATCCAAGACTCCGTTTGAGTTTCGTTCCAAATCTATGCCCCGTGTGAGTGAACCCCACCATTTATAGAACATCACTCTTGTTTCACTTACTCAACTGGAGCAAAGTCTACAATAAAAAAGGCTGCCAAGGAGGCAGCCTGAAAAATTCTAAATTCTCTATTATAGGTGGTCAATCGATGGTCTTCACGGTATAGTTCGGATTGGTGAAGCGAATTTGTTCCTTTAGCCCTGGTGTCATATAAATCTGATTGTCTTCCGTAATAAAAAGCGCTTCAACCCCCAAATGCTGTTTAATAACCTTCATGCCCTCTTCAAGGCCCATAATAAATACGGCGGTGGAAGATGGGGCGTTGTTCGACATCGAATCGCAAATGATCGTAACACTTTTCAGCCCGCTGCGGCTCGGATAGCCTGTCCGTGGGTCCATGATATGATGATATCTTACGCCATTTTCAATGAAAAATCGTTCGTAAACGCCGGATGAGTCAATTGTTTTATTTTTGATCAGCACTCGGCCGAGCACCTCCCCACGAGCTTTGTCGGGATCCTGCAGCCCAATATTCCAGCTTTGCCCGTCCGGTTTGCTGCCAAGCGCTATAATGCTGCTGCCACCAAGGTTGATTATCGCACTGTCAACTTGCTGGGAATTCAAATACGCCGCAATCCGGTTGGCGGTGTATTCTTTACCGATTCCCCCCAGATCAAGCGCCATACCCGGCCGAAGAAGCTTGATGGTGCGTTCCTTGGAATTTATCTCTACATCCTTGTAGCCGATCAGATGCACAGCTTTGTTAAGCTCAGGTTCGGAAGGTATATGCGCCCCCTCGTTGCCAATATTCCATAAGCTGATGAGCGGTCCGACGGTCGGATCGTATAATCCGCCCGTATCTATAGCGTAATCCAAGGCTGTTTGCACCACGTCAAATGTGTCCTGGGATACACGAACTGCTTGCTTGCCCGCTGCCTGGTTCACTCTGTAAATCTCGCTAGTTTCCAGCGTCCGGCTCAATTTTTGATCCATGTCTTCCATCAGATCTTTAATGTATTCAAGCTGACTTGGCTTGGCATGTTCGCCATATAGCTTTACGTTAACGACAGTATCAAAAATAAAATAGGTTTGCGAATAAAAGGCTGTTTCTTTGGATTCGGTTTTTGACTCCTGGCCAAAGCCGGACAGGAAAGAAAGGCTTCCCCGGGCGAACACGGCTGTACCTATGGCTACAATAAAAAGTATAACAAGCGTGCCTGCAATCCATTTTCGTCTCATCATTCATTCCCCCACGGTTGTTCGGTTTGCGTCCCACCCATAATGGACTGGGATAATCCATGGTTATGGATTGTGATGCCCACTCATTAACTTGTTCAGCAAACTTTTTTTCTCATCTACTTTTCACAAAATAAATTGATTTACAGATTCAATATTGTTTTCGCAACCATGAAGTAAATCACAAGCCCCGTACCATCCACAAATGTTGTAATGAATGGACCGGAGACGACTGCCGGGTCAAGTCTTAGCTTTCTAATAATCAGCGGCAGGGCAGAGGCTACAATTGAAGACCAAATGACAATAAATAACATGGTAATGGCTACAACTTGCGCAACCTCAAAGCCAACGCCCAGTATCGAAGCACGGATGAGGCCTGCTATGCCCATTACAAGGCCCAAGCATACCCCGACTGTTGCCTCTCTCTTAATGACGCGAAATAGATTTCTAAACTTGACCTCTCCAACGCCAACCGCGCGAATAATCGTTGCAACAACCTGCGTACCCGTATTTCCACCCGTACCAACGAGCAATGGAACAAAAAAAGCCAGTGAAACGACCGCTTCAAGCGTATCTTCAAAATGTTTCAGCACCGTTCCTGTATAAGCTTCAGCGATAAATAATATGAGCAGCCAAGGGAGACGCTTCTTGAAAATGCTCCATAAGGAGGCCTCGAAGTAAGGCTCGTTTAGAGGTTCGCTGCCCCCTAATTTCTGAATATCCTCGGTGGCTTCTTCATGAATGACATCTATGAGGTCATCAACAGTGATGATTCCGATCATCCGCTGTTCTTCAGTAACGACCGGAAGAGCCATGAGATCATAGTTGGACAACTGATTTGCGACCTCTTGCTGGTCCATTTGGGCGGGGACAGTAATCATGTCCTTCTTCATGATTACTTCGATGCAAGTGTTCTCGGTGGCAAGAATCGTATCTTTGAGCGAGACAATCCCAACCAATATCCCGCTGGAATCAAGGACATAGATGTAATAGACCATCTCCGCGTCCTGCCCGACTTTTCGAATGTGCTGCAGAGTATGTTCGACCGTCCAATTGTTTCTTACCGCTATATAGTCAACGGTGGCAAGACTTCCTGCTGTTTTTTCAGGATACCGCATTAAAGCTTCGATCTTCTTGCGATGCTCCTCCGGCAGGAACTTAAGAAGGGTTTGAGCTTGGTGAGGATGAATGGCTATCAGGAGATCGACAACCTTGTCACTTGACATCTCATTTAGAATCAAAGCCGTTTTTCCCTTGGATACATGATCTAAAATATGATACTGAACATCGGGATCGACATATTCTAAAATTTCTGCTGCTAATTCATCGGAGAGGCTGCCGATCAGATCGGCCTGTTCATACTCCCCAAGTTTAAGGAGCATTTGTGCGATGTCGTACGGTTGATAGCGAACAAGAAACTCATAAAGACGCTCTTGATTTTTTTCAACCAACCACTTTTTTAATTCTTGAATCGTAATTTGTTTGACCATTTTGTATACCTCCTAGCGCTTTGTATGAATATACCTGGTTTGTTTACCTATGCACTAGAAGCCATAAAAAGCCCTTCCAACACAAAGGAGAGCATGTAGTTCCTGTTCACCTCAATGTCTGGTCAGACTTCTGCATGTTTACACGGTAAGCTGTTACGTAGTCGGTAAGAGGGCAGGAAGGTATAATCGCAATGTTATTCTCCCCTTGGTTTGCGAAAATAAAACCCTTCTGGGACCTAATCCTAGAGGGGCTCGTGAAAGAACGCATGTGAAACATGCCTTTAACCCCCTAGTTGAGCTTTAGCACTATGCAACGTAAAGAAAAAACGTGATCTTAGCCACCTTATGAAAAGCCTTAACCCGGCAATTCCTGTTCTACCCATTGGCATCTCTCGATATTTCTGGGCAGTGGCCTATGTTTGCTATAGGAGCCTCACCTAACAAGATAATATGAACATTGAACTTGCTTTGCCGTATTTCAGTATAGTGGAATGTTAATAAAAAAAGGTTATGTAAAAGTTAAAATGGCGGATTGGCCGCCTTGCAGTTTATCTGGGCTCCTACTCGGTTAATC
The DNA here is from genome assembly GCF_013393165.1 of Paenibacillus sp. 79R4. Classification (NCBI taxonomy): domain Bacteria; kingdom Bacillati; phylum Bacillota; class Bacilli; order Caryophanales; family Paenibacillaceae; genus Paenibacillus; species Paenibacillus sp. 79R4. The sequence goes on from NZ_QJOT01000018.1 coordinate 58,366, forward strand.
AGGGACAGAAGAACATTTAAAACCAAATCATCGGCTATTGGGTTCCGTTGAGGTCGGTTTCAAATACTATATGAAAATTACAATAGCCCAGTCCCTGCAGACTGAGCTTCTTCATTGCTTCTACTTTTTTATGAGCTGAGGATCTTCCTTTGTATCCGGCTTGTCCTCATTCGATTCGATCAGGTCATTCAGATCATACAAATGGGAGTGGCTCTCGAACCAGTGAAATAAATGAGTTACAATCACCTTCAACACAGCATAGCCCGGAACCCCAAGCAATATCCCAAAAAAGCCAAACAAATTCCCGGCAGTCAAAATTACAAAAATAATTGTAATCGGATGAATTTGCATCGTCTTGCCCAAAACTTGCGGCGAAATAAGCTTCCCATCAATAAACTGGACGATAACCCATACAATGAGCAATTTAAACAGCATTACCGGCGATGTAACTATAGCTATAGTAATGGCCGGTGTTATGGCGATAGCTGGCCCCAGATAAGGAACGACGCTTGTGCAAGCGGCTACCAACGCCAGTATCAGCGAGTAATCAAGCCCGATAATAAGGAATCCGACGTACATCATGCTGCCAATACATACACTGTCAATAATTTGCCCGCGAATAAAATGGCTGATCTGCCCGTTCATTTCGGTAATTACTGTATATATACTCTCCCGAAGACGGATTGGTACAAATTGGAGAATATAGTGCGGAAGCTTCTTTCCCTCCTTCAGCAAATAGAAAAGAATAAATGGCACAGTCGCCACGATGAGTATGACATCCTTAATAATACTAAGAAAACCGCCTATACGATGCCAAGCGTTATTTAGAATCGTAGTAGCCTGCTTGGAGAAGGTGTCTCCGATCGTAGACAGATCGAATCCCGTCGCGGACTGGAATTGGAGGAAGAAGTCGCTTCCGATCAGACTTTCAAATTGCCGTTGTACCTCGTAGCTATACTTCGGGAGGTTATCGATGAGCCGGATGATCTGTTCCTGAAGGAGTGGAATAACAGACACGATAACAACCGTAAGCAAGCCGATAATCAGCAGATATAGAACGGCAATCGTAAAAACACGTTTGACTCCTTTTTTCTCCAGCCAGTTAACGAGTGGATTCAACAGGTAGAAGACGGCACCCGAAAGCAGGATTGGCGGAAGAACCGTTTTTAACAGCACGGCAACCGGTCGGAAGACGAAGGAGATTTTATAAAAGATCAGGATATTCAAACCGATCAAGAACAGGATTAGCAAAAAAAGGACAAATCGGTTATTGATAAACCGCTTACTGAATCGCCCGCTCCCTGATTGTGAGTTATGCATACAACTGCAGGCCCTCCTAAAATACTTGAGAGTGTCAACGCTTTTCCCTCTTTATTGCCACAGGGTCAGCCTGGTTTATGAGACCGCAGTTGCGAACTCATAAACCATAACCAGCATCCCCACCTTATCGATTGCTATATAAACTCTTATCGTAGCTGGACTTACTCCTCGAAAAATTTGGACCAGGGGTTCGTCGTCTTCCGTTCCGTAATCACTTTACCTGAACGGTCCATCTCGTAATATTGATAATAATTGGAACTGAAACTAAGAGCAGTCACTGCTTGTACCCCAAACGGTTCGACCATTTCGTCCGTTAGTGCATCACTGTTCCAATAGAAATGAAGCAGCAGGCGGTTCTGGTTGTACGGATGTTTGATAATATAAGCACCGGCACCGTCTTTTTTATTCATCATCTTTTTCCAGTCCCAACCGATATCTTTGGATTTTTGAATGATACCCGGTTTCAGAGCCTGAATGAGTCCATTCGTCTTTGAGTTGCCGATGACGATGATATTACTTCCTGCCAACTCCTTGGTCATTTTCTTTTTCAAAACCTGGCGTTCCGTAACAACGGTAGGTGTTATGCCTGAAAATGATAACGCACCCCCGATCTGATTCCAAAACTCTTCCTGCTGTTTTTTCGCCTTGGCTCCTACCTTATCGCTCAGCACGACGGTTAGCGGTTCCCCCGCATACACCTTTCCTATAATTCTACTCATCGTTTCGTACGGAATCCCCGGGATTTGGCTCAACGCATTATGATACATCCTTTTAATCATCTCACGCGTATATTCTTTTTGTTCAGCTTCGGTCATTTGGTATTCCGGCTTCAGCGCAAAATTCGGCTCATGCAGTGCCTTGTCCATTTCATCCCGCGCTGGTCTGCCAAGTGTATCCTCAATCGTCTGCAGCAAGCCGGCAATGGTCGCATTTTTATGTGCGTAACGTTTAACATATTCTTTCATAAAGGAATCAAATTTTTCCTCGCCGACCAACCGGTATAGCTGGTAGATCGCCTGCCGCCCCTTGTTATAGTACACCGTGTGCGCATCGTCCCCAACTTCTTTATTGGTGGAAGCAATCGGTTTTTTGGCGGTGGATTTATCATCTTGAATCGACTTAAACCCGTTCACCAAATCTCCCTGCTTATCCGCAAAATAAACCATGGAAAAATCAGCGAATCCTTCGTCCAGGAATGATTCTGTCTCCGAATTATTGCCGATCAGGGAATGGAACCACTGATGGGCGATTTCATGTTCAAATACATAGTCATCTGGATTGACCTTGCTTCCTGCCAATCCCATTTGAATCAGGCGTGAAAACTCCACCGCAACGCCTTCAACATACGACTCGGCAATTCGAAATTCGGGGTACGGATATTTTCCGTATTTTTCGTTAAAAAATTGAATCGCTTTGAATGCTTTGTCAATATATTGATCAATGACTTTTTTCTTGCCCGGCGCGTTGTCGAAATAATAATATTCAATCGTCAGTCCATCGCGCGTTACGCTCTCCACCTTATAGCTGGGGCTTGCAAAAAAGACAAATTCACGCGTATTGTTTGCCACCGTGGATACAATCTTGCGCCCGGGTTCCTTGTCCTGCTGCGTAGTGATCGTTCCCGGCATCAATACCTGATACTTGTCCGGTACATTGAAATGAACTTCAAAATCCGAGGACGTGTAATAATCGGTTTCAAACGTTGTGCTGTATGGCGTTTTATTCCATTGATGTTTGGCTTCATCATAAACCGCCACAACCGGGAACCAATGCGCGCCGTTAATGATATCTTTGTAATATGATAAACGCTGGGAGCCATACGGAATCTTCACATCGAAATCGAGCTGCAGAGTTACCGCCTCGCCGGGCTTAAGCTCCTGCTTCAGGTGAACGGTCAAAGCCTGACTTTTATTCTTATATGTTAAGGATTGCCCGTTTTCCGTCACTTTTTTCATATCGATGCCGCCCAGAAACATATCCGGCTTAAGTTTAGGATTTTCTTTTTGGATTTCTTCATTGGTATGCCGGAACTGGTCGGGCTGCGTCGCTTTTGTACGATTGGCATCCGCAAAGGTATGGAACACCAATTCCTTCAGCGTATCCTTCGAAGTGTTACGATACGTGACCGTTTGACTGCCCTGGATATGCATGTTTTTCTCGTCCAGCCGCGCTTGGATCCGGTACTGAATGGGCGTATGCACCTCCGCAGCATCTATCGATTGCTGTGAAACGGCCAGCGGGGCTGCCAGAGCATGGCCCGCGCCGATGATCGGGCAAGCAGCCAACGTAAAGGTCAACGAATATGTCATGACTTTTTTGGAGATAGAAGTGAAGATATGTTTGTTCATTGGAGCCTCTCCTTAGATATGTTTGATTTTTAGTAAAATTAAGCTTATTCCTTGAGGTGCACAAATTCCTTAATCCGCTCGCTTTATCTTCCTATAAGCTCAAAGAATCATTCCGTCCGGACACCCGCCTCCCTCAATTTAGATTGAAGCACTTCTAATGGGGGATATTTCCTTTCGTCCCAAAGGTTTTGTTCACATGGATTGCTTGAAGTACGGTTTTCATATGAACTCTCCTTATGAGCTTGCTTATTGATGAACGCAAATGTAATCATAATCGCTGTAACTTACAGCATTTTAAAACGAACCTTACATAATCCTTAAAAAAACTTTTGCGCTTGAGGCAAGTGATGGGAATTAAATCGATTATATGCCGTAAGCTTAGGTCGAAACCTCAGGAAGATGGCTGGGTTCATCAGGTAGCTGAAAATCTACTGCAGCTTGATTTCACAGCAGAATTACCTAACCGAAAAGGGTGACCGACATCAGTTGGAGATACTTGGCTGTACCTCTCTGCTATGAAGGGGCTTATGAACGAAAGAAATCATTGCTTGCCAAATGAGATTCTGCAACAATATGAATGTTATAAACCTTTTGACGAGTATTTAAAAAGAAAAAAGACATGACTGGCTTGATCATTCAGAACGATCAAAGATACCAGTACACGTCTCATGCGTACCCATGACACGCTACACAGGTTGGCTCCCAAATCAGCCTGTCGTGCCAGGCGAACTCAAAAAAACTTAAAGAACTGACGCCGATGAAATCCTGTTTATGCAGACTTTTTCAACTGACTTCTAGAGAGTGGTCCGTACGGTACGATATAGGTCGAAACAAAAGTGACATTTATTATCCTGGAAATCTTCATCCCACCGCTTAGCCTCTTCTGGGACTAATTATGACCCCTATTTTTTTGTAAAGTGTTACATTTAATTTTCGATATTCAATCCTTTATCCACTCTATTGGACTTAATATATTTTATAAATATATAACGCACTAATGGTCCCATAATAATGATTTGTAAAGGTAATGCCATAATCAAATTCTTGCCAAAAACTGAAAAATAATCTGCGACCACTGAGTTAGAAGTAAAACCATTATGAATATACGTTGCAGCTAACCCGTAAACAGACATAAATAACGCCATTCCCAAAACCATGCATGTTGATATGGCCAGAACTGTATAGATTTTTTTAGTTGTATTTTCGGTTAATTTCAACGCTATTTTTTTAGCATTAGGCCCTACAATAAATATATCAAGTATAAAAGCAACAACAAATCCAATAAAAAAATCAGATATTACTTCTATGAAAGTAATTTTCCCAATTCCTCCATTAAGGTAAAGATTATACAGAGTCATAAATAATACCATTCCAAAACACATAATTAAACCAAATTGTAAACTTTCTTTCTTAGTTGTTGGCAATTCCATCATCCCTTCTTTTTTTCATACCTTGTAGTATAGGGATAGTAAGAAACTCTTCGTAAGTGAACAATTCGTAAACATTTTACGAACTAAAATTTTGAATGATTCGTGCAGGGTCACAGAAACACAAGCAACGGCTCTTAGTAAAGCGGTTAATGCTCATAGTGATTGATGAAATCGGAAGTTCTCAAGAGAACATTGCAAGTACACCAACATGACGAATGCTCGGAGGTATTAACGATTTATGACAACGAACCATCTTCGAAAGATACATGATATAATAAACCTCTGAACCGCTATGCTTAAGGACACAGTTTGAAATGAGGATGAACCACCAAGATGATTATCGAAATATTGCTGGATGTCGTGCTGCCCATTTTCGTATTAATCGGAATCGGGGCCGTAATGCACCGTATCTTTCGGCTTGATCTATACACATTGGCCAAAATTAATTTTTATTACATTACCCCTGCGGTCGTCTTCCTTAGCATGTACCAATCGGAAATGTCAGCGGAATTGCTCGGAAGTGTAACTTTATTCTATGTACTCTATATTATCTTGCTCTACGGAATCAGCTCCCTCGTCAGCCGCAGGATGAAATTCAGTCAAGGCATGAAGGCGGCTTTTACGAACAGCCTGCTGCTCGACAATTCAGGGAACTACGGTCTGCCGGTTAATCAGCTCGCCTTCAAGGGAGAGCCTCTGGCGATGTCTCTACAGGCCCTCATTATGACCTTCCAGAGTCTCGTCACCTTCACCTATGGCGTAATGTCGATACAGAAAGCCAAGAATGGAGGCAGTTTGAAGGCAGCCTTGACCGGATTTCTAAAAATGCCGGTGCCTTACGCCCTCGTACTGGGTCTGATCTTCCATGTGCTGAAGCTGCCGCTGCCGAACTTCGTCTCGAAGCCGCTTGGTTATATGGCTGACTCGATGGTCAGCATTGCGCTCCTGACGCTTGGAGCACAGATCATAAAATATCCGCTGCGGCTGGATCGGCTTGATGTATATATCAGCGTATTGCTCCGCTTGCTTATAGGTCCGGTGGTTGGCTTCACCTTAATTATGATACTCGGTATGCGAGGCATTCCCGCCCAAGCGCTGCTCATCGCTTCCGGTATGCCAACCGGAGTCAACAGTACAATTCTGGCTGAGGAATATAATAACGAACCTGATTTCGCTTCGCAGACCGTATTGATCTCGACGCTGCTGAATATTGTAACGATTACCGCTCTTATCTCTATCGCAAAGCATTTATTATAATTTAAATTCACTAACAACAAAAAAATCAGGGATCATCCGCAGAATTTTCGTACCAGCGGATATCCCTGATTTTTTTGTGCAAAAGGCTGCTTAGGCTTGAGTTTTTCCATTCATCTCAAACGAAGTCTGATGCAGTTCTCTGATGGACATTTGCAGAAAGTGACTTTCTTGTCTTCCTAATCCGTATTGGTTCTCCTTGGCGATCAACTCACCAATCCGTCGTTTTAGCATTTCACTGCGGCGTTCCAACATCTCATGATTACGCAAGCAAAGTCATCTCCTCTAAGTTATAGTCACGATTAATAAACACAGTTTCTAGTATAGAGGTTTCACCCTTTCAGGGGAAATCCAGTACATCGCCTTCACGCCAAAAATACTACAATCCAGCGCGGCCTGATTCAGCTCATAAATGGCATTCTTAAACATCCTCCATCATTCTCCCGCATGGTCTTAATCCCTCTTGCAAATTTTTCTCAATTTCTGAAAATCGAGTTTTTTTCAATAATTATGAAACTATGTACCCTCTAATTCGTAAAAATGAATAGTTCACGTGCAAGTCCCATAAAGTACTGTTAGCAGTAAATGAGAAGGAGAGATTCTGATGAATTCAAGAAGAAGAGGCTGGTTAATTCCAGTGATCGTTATCGTTGCTGTAATCGTCATCTTCATCGGCATGTTCGCAGGCAAATATAATACGTATGTCACTGCGGAGGAGACGGTAGATCAGCAATGGAGCAAGATTGACGTACAGCTGCAACGCCGATATGATCTGATTCCAAACCTGGTCAATACGGTAAAAGGTTATGCGGAACACGAGAAGGAAGTCATTAAGTCCGTCTCCGATGCCCGCGCGGCTCTGGGAGGAGCAAGAACCCCAGCCGAGATGGCAGATGCCGACGCACAGCTCTCAAGCGCGCTTAGCCGCTTGCTGGTCGTAGTTGAGAACTATCCTACGCTGAAGGCAGATACGCAATTTACTCAGCTGATGGATGAATTGTCAGGTACCGAGAATCGCATCGCCGTTGCCCGGAATGACTATAACAATGCAGTTGCCGATTACAATAAGCTGATCAAGCGTTTCCCGGGCAACCTGCTCGCCGGAATGATGGGCTTCGATAAGAAGGCGTATTTCGAGACAACCACAGAATCAAGAACGAATCCGCAGGTTGATTTTGGCACAGGAAACACGTCGCTGCGCTTGGATGATAAGTCTGCTCCAATCAACAGTGTATTCGCAGCAGCAGTCGTACCGATGGCCGGTGCTAGCGCATGATCAGCCACTCGAAGCGGCTTCTGCGGAATCTGTTCCGGCCTGGTCTGCTTCTGCTGGCAATTATCTCCCTGCTCTTCCCTTTCAGTCTAGTCGCTGATGCAGCCCCGAAAATACCGGCTCCTCGCGGAGATATCTATGTTCAGGATTTCGAGAAACTGCTATCCAGCGATCAGATGTACGAGCTGAACAGGCTTGGACGGGCGTTAGAGGATAAGACAAAAGCGCAAATCGCCGTTTTAACGGTGACTTCACTGGATGGCTATTCCGTGGAGGAATACGCGCTGCAAGCCTTCCGGGAGTTTCGTCTGGGCGATCAGAAATTGAACAACGGGGTGCTGCTGCTGCTATCGATGGAGGATGGAGAACCTGGTAATCGCCCGCTGCGGATTGAAGTGGGATACGGCTTGGAAGGGGCTTTGCCCGATGGGAAGGTTGGACGAATCCTCGATCAGGTCACGATTCCTTATCTCGTTCAGAACAAGCCTGGCGAGGCCATCGTGGAGACTTACAAGGTACTCTACAATGAGGTAGCCAAGGAATACGGGGTGGAGGATCAATTAACCCCGCAAAATGTAGCCGTTCCGGAATCTCCAGGTGACGAGGGCGGTGGTTTGCCTCTCGGCTGGATTATCTTGGTTGTCGTCTTCCTGGCGATCGATTTCATCTTCTTCGGCGGACGGATGACCCTCTTCCTGCTGGCGATGCTTAGCCGTGGCGGCGGCCGAGGAGGCGGAGGAGGCGGATTTGGCGGCGGGGGCTTCAGCGGAGGCGGGGGAGGTTCTTCAGGCGGCGGGGGCGCAAGTCGGAGATTTTAAGCCTTGCAATCCCGTCTGACTGACTATATCCTCTGAGCAGCTGGTGCTTACATCCGGTATAATGTCTAGTAGACCATACTTGAAGGAGAGAGTCTCTAGAACATGAATAAGCCATCATCACAAGCTGCTCTATCCCCGCAGGCCGTATTCTTTGATGTAGATGATACCTTATATGATCATCTCGTCCCGTTTGGCCAAGCCTTGCAAAATGTACTTCATACCCCTGAACAGTTCCCCTATGAGGCTGCTTATCATCGGATGAGATATTATAGCGATTACTTGTCTGCTCAAGCCGGGGGGACGCCAACTCAGGGTACTGTACTTCTGGAAATGCGGCGTAACCGATTTAAATTCAGCTTGGAGGAATTTGGCCTGCATGTCACAGACACGCAAGCGGACAAGGTGCAGGAGGAGTATTTGCAGCATCAATTTACGATCCAATTATTCGACGGAGCCAAGGAGCTAATCGGGCAGTTGCAGAATGACGGGATTACCGTCGGATTGATTACGAACGGACCACCACAGCATCAAATGAAGAAGATCGCTGCTCTGGGACTTAAGGAAACAATCCCCGCCGAGCTTATCTTCATCTCCGGTGCAGTCGGAATTACGAAGCCGGACCGCGGTTTGTTCGATCATGTCGCCGGAAAGCTCGGACTTCCTGCCGAAGCTTGCTGCTATATTGGCGACTCCTGGCGCAATGATGTCATCGGCGCATTAAACGGCGGCTGGAATGTGATCTGGTTCAATCATCGTAAAGTTGCGCCCGAATCCGAGCATCGTCCTCATTATGAGGCCGCGAGCTATGATGAATTGACAGCCCTTCTGCTAAAAAGAGAAGCAACAAATTTGCATAACGGCGGGAATTTTCTCCCGTAGACCAGAAAAGCGCTGCAGGATGGATATCATCCTTGCAGCGCTTTTCTGACGCTAAGTATATATTTTGCCTGGTCCAGCGGATTAACACCTCGGCGCTGTCTTACCGCCTTCACTTCTGGCGGACAGGGCTCGTAGCCGTCGAAGAAGGAAGCGAATGTACTGCGTCCTTTCGTATAGGAACTAAGCTCTACCGGGTAATTCATCGATGTCGCAAGCGGAACCCTGCCTTCAATCAGCATTCGCTCTCCTTGCAGCACAGGCGGCTCGAAGGTACCTCGCATCTGTGCCAGATCGTTCATGACCCGGCCACCGTTCTCTTCCGGGACGATGATTCGCACACGCAGCATGGGCTCCAGCAAGGCTGTTCCTGTATTCGTCAATCCATCCATGATCCCCATGGGCGTCGCCACAGCGAAATCAAGCGGATGAGTATGCCATACATGATGCTGGCCATATACCAGAGTGACCTTCAAATCGGTTACTTCCCATCCATAGAGTCCCTGCATAAGCGCCTCCGGTACTCGCCGCTGTACTTCGTTCTGGTATTGCGCCAGCAACTCCTCGCTTTTGACCTGTGATTCATATACCAGGCCGCTGCCCCGAGGCCCTGGCTCGATCTTGAAGCGCAGAATTGCCCAGCAAGGCTTAGGCATTGTATACGCGATGAAGCCCTCACCTTCCTGCAGCGGCGTCTCCTTGTAAATAACCGAGGGTTGACCAAAGGTTACGGCTAATCCGTACCTCGTCTCCAGAATACTGCTCAGTATTTCAAGCTGTATCGGTCCCATCACCTTGGCATGCAGCTCACGCTCATCCTGCAGCCACTGCACATCGAGCAACGGGTCCTCATCGGACAGCCCCTGCAGTGCCTGAACGACCTGCGGATATTGTTCCTCATTCGCCCAGTGAACGCGGACCGTAAGCAGTGGTACTGCAAGATGGGCCTCCGGCGGAATTGCCTCTGGCCCCCCCAGCACGTCTCCGATTCTGACCTGTGTCAGACCACAAACGGCGGCAATATCTCCCGCTTCCAGCAGCCCTAAATCCTCGGTGCGGCCTCCTTCAACCTTGCGGATTTGCGTCACTTTCTCCTGTATGCCCTGCGTATGGTTATATACGATATCCCGGTTGCGCATACTCCCTTCATATACACGAACATAAGCCATCCGCCCCATCGTCTTGTCCCGTTCTATCTTGAAGACGATGCCGGATAAAGCCCCTTGCGGATTGCCGCCCGCATCAGGCAAATATTGTACGATGGCATCCAGCAAAGCTGCGATGCCTGTCCCCCGCGATGCCGCTCCATACATGACCGGAAAAATAAGCGCCTTCCTGGTCAGCTCACTCATCGTGCTCATCCAGCGATCTGCCGGAACCGGTTCATTGTCCAGGTAGGCTTCAAATAAGGCTTCATCCCGTTCCGCGAGAAAGTCGCAAAGTCGGTCGTACGCTTGTTCAAAACTCCGCTCTTCCTCGTCAGTCCTAATTTCAACCGTTTGCTTTAATCCGTTGACCCCAGGTTCAGGCTGATGATTTGCCGGCGATTCCCCACCGTTTGCCGAATTTTCGTCTAGGAGAAGCACCGTGCCACGGAATTCCTGCTCCCTCCCCAATGGGACTTGCAGCGGTATGATATCAGGCGAGAGATGCTTGCGAATTTGCTCCAATACCGCCTTCGCATCAGCTCCAACCCGGTCCATTTTATTCACAAATAATAAGGTAGGAATCCTCAGTCTGCGCAAGCCGTTCCAAATCATCTCCGTCTGTGCCTGTACTCCTTCCACAGCCGACACGATCAGGACAGCACAGTCCATCACGCGCAATGAGCGCTCCACCTCGGACAAAAAGTCGACATGCCCCGGTGTATCTACCAAATTGATCTGAGCGCCGTTCCAATGAAATGAAGTAAGCGCAGATCGCACCGAGATACCACGCTGCCGCTCTATGTCCATTGAATCAGTCAAAGCCGTCCCCTCGTCCACGCTTCCTAATTCCCGGGTCCGGCCGCTCTCAAATAAAATATGCTCTGTCGTCGTTGTCTTTCCCGCATCCACATGCGCAAATATCCCGACGTTCAGCCGCTTCATTCTGGATTGTCCCATATGATTCTCCTTACTAGAGGTGTAGGGGGTAATTGTTCAATTATTATAACCGACCTGGCCATCCCATGATATAAGAAATACAGATTCAGATTCTTGCCAGAGCAAAAAACGAAGCACCTATGGCGCCCCGTTGTATGTTTTTGCTCAAACAGCCGATTCTCGCTTCTTATTCCTATAATACTCTAGTTAAAAATGCTTTTGTCCGCTCCTGTTGTGGATGATCAAATATTTGTTCCGGAGTTCCTGCTTCAATGAACTCACCGTCGGCCATGAACATGACCCGATCGGCAACTTCACGCGCGAAGCCCATCTCATGCGTAACTACGATCATCGTCATATGCTCCTCAGCAAGCTGCTTCATAACTTCCAGCACTTCGCCGGTTAGCTCCGGATCAAGCGCCGATGTCGGCTCGTCGAAGAGCAGAATCTCCGGACTCATCATTAGCGCTCTTGCGATCGCAACTCTCTGCTTCTGCCCGCCGGATAGATTAGCCGGATAGACATCCGCCTTATCAAGCAGCCCGACCTTCTCCAACAACTCCGAAGCTCTATTACGCAGTTCTACAGCGGGAAGCTTCTTCACTAACCGGGGCGCAAGCTCCAGATTATCGCGGACCGTCAAGTGAGGGAACAGATTGAAATGCTGGAACACCATTCCCATTCGTGCAGTAATCTCCTTCACCTTAGGGGCGGCAGAATAGTTCCCATCCTTGACCATAAATTGTCCGCCAATTTGAATGCTGCCGCCATCGATCTTCTCCAGATGAGCGAGGCTGCGCAGCATCGTACTCTTCCCGGAACCCGACGGACCGATGACGGCAACCACTTCCTGTGCATCGACCGATAAGGATACATTTTTCAGCACATCCACGGCACCAAACGATTTACTAAGATTCATAACCTCTATGATTGCCATAACGATTCTACGTCCTTTTATTCGAATTTGAGCTTCCGCTCAAGTGCTTTGAACAGCAAGGTCAACACTAGCGTCATCAATAGATATATAACCCCCGCCACAAAGAAAGGCACGATCGTAAAGTCGCGGTTCACCGCTGTCTGGGCAAAATGCAGCAGCTCCGGCACGGCAACGGCATAGAGCAGAGCAGTATCCTTCACAAGGGTAATCGATTCATTGGCTACCGCCGGGAGAGCGATTCGGAACATCTGCGGCAGCACGACTCGCGTCGTCGTATGCCATTTACTCAAGCCTAATACTTGAGCCGCTTCATACTGCCCCCGATCGATCGCCAGCAAGCCGCCGCGGAATATCTCAGCAAAATAAGCGCCATAGTTCAAGGTGAAGGCCAGACACGCAGCGACGAAGCGATCCATGACCAAATACTGTCCAATCCCCGGAATGACAGGCAATCCGAAGCAAATAACGAGCATTTGCAGCAATAGTGGCGTTCCCCGCATGACGTAAATATATATATGCGCCAGCCCTGCCAGCGGCTTAATTCGGCTCTTCACCATTAAGGTGACGAGGAATCCGAGTGGAACGGACGTGATGATGGCCAGAAAGAACAGCAGCACCGTCATTTTCACGCCTTCCAGCATAGGTCCGATGATCTCTAAGATGTAATCCAAGCTCATATCTATTGTCCCCTCACGATCTATTTCAGCACTTTATCCTCGCCGAACCATTTCTTAGAAATCTCCGCCGCAGTCCCATCGCTGTTCAGATCATCAAGTGCTTGCTGCAGCTTGGTCAGCAGCTCTTCATTGCCTTGCTTCACGCCAATACCATAGAGTTCAGGAGCCAGCGACTCCTCCAGAATCTTAAAGGTCCCTTCCTCCTGCGATAAATAGTAGCGAGCTACCACTTCATCGATAATTACCGCATCAAGACGCTTCGTCTTGAGGTCGCTTAATGCCAGGACATTATCGGAAAATTCAGATACGGTCTTGATCTTGTCTTTGATCGGATTGGCATCCAACGCATCGGCAGCCGACGACTGAGCCTGCAGACCAACAACCTTGCCTGCCAGATCATCCACTCCGGCAATCTCCGAATCCGCCAGCGTCACGATCACCTGGCTATTCTCCAGATAAGGCTTCGTGAACAGCACCATCTCTTTGCGTTCATCTGTAATCGTATATCCGTTCCAGATCAAGTCAATCCGGCCGCTCTTCAGCTCGGATTCCTTCGCCTTCCAATCGATAGGCTGGAACACCGCTTCCTTCCCCATCTTCTCCGCAGCAGCTCTAGCATAGTCTATATCGAAGCCTACGATATTATTATCTTTGTCCCGGAATCCAAGCGGTGCAAATTGATCATCGATCCCGATCACCAGCTTGTTCTCATTCTTGCCTGATCCCGATGCGCCGCATCCGGCCAAGGCCACCCACATTGCCACTACGATTAGGCTAATTAATCCCGTCTTCTTCATCATTTCTCTCTCCCCCGTAATACTCGATAATCGGAATAACCATGGTAAATATGTTGATATTATTTTGATCTTTAGCTCGCTTACGCCTGCTCTCGAATGATTGCTCCAGTTTAAGATTCAGTCTAAACGCTTTAGTTCGTTACCACGTTATCAGGACTCTATAATAGCATACTACTGTAAAATAGTCGATAGAAAGAAGTCATTTCCAACTGACCTATCCTATTCACCGAGAAAGATGTAATAATGCAGTTTTTTAGCGATTATTCGCCGGTTTACAAAGATACACCGTTTAAGTCAAGCAGGCGTGCAACCTCCCGACTGGGCACAATGTGCTTAACGCGATGACTACCGGCTGCATCGAACAAGGGCTGCCTCTGGGCCATAATCGACCCTGAAGCAGCCCTTTTGCAATAACCTTGATCCTCAATTATCCGTTAATCAATCTGGCAACTACCTGAGCAGCCTCAGCCCGGGTAGCCTTGCTCTGTGGTGCAAACTGGCCGTTGGCCCGCCCCGTCATGAAGCCAAGCGCATGCGCTTCGGCTACAGCCTCCTGGGCCCAGGAGCTAACGCTCGCTTGATCTGCGAACGCCCCCGCAGCTCCCGCCGAAGCCACCTGCCCCCTGCTGTACTCGTAGGCACGAACCAGAATGACAGCCATCTCCTCGCGGGTGATTGTCGCTCCAGGTTCAAAGCTCGAAGCGCTGCGCCCGTTTACGATCCCCAATTCACTAACCGCCGCGATGGCTTCCGCATACCAATCAGAAGCTGCTACATCGGTAAATGTCACCTCCGCATCGCCTGTTGCTTCAAGCCTTAGCGACCTGGCGATCATGGCCGCAAATTCTGCGCGAGTGATTGACTTCTCAGGTGCAAATTGAGCTGCGCCCGTTCCTTCAATAATGTGCTTCGCGGCCAATAGCTTCAATACGGGCGTCGCCCAATGCGTTCCGGCAACGTCGCTGAAGGACAGATCATAGCTTAATGGTCCATATACCCCATTTGTAATCAGATCTGCTATCAGCTTGCCAACTTGGGTCGTCCCGCCAATATATTTAATATGCCCGTCGGAAGTGATAAGGTACAACCCGATCAAATCCTTATTTACGCCGGTATCTACATTTAAAGTCATGATAAGCGGCTGCACAAATCGATCCGGCTTCAGTACAGGATAGTCTTTCCCTGCCGAGATAGATAGCGAGAAATTCAAAATTGCACCTGCCGTACGCACATCTACTTCTTCCCGACCATTAATCCGATCCAATAAAAGTGCACGGTCGCCCTCTGTCATTCGGCTGAATTGAACCGTGATAGTTCCATTCTTCAATTGCTCCTCTGTTAACAGGGCCTGCAATTGTTTGTAGACTGTCCCCGGCAATTGCAGTACGAAATCCTCGCTCTTCAGCTCAATGACCGTTTTATCGGCAATCCCCGTCGCATTCGCAGCAATAATCGCTTCTTCTGCCTCTTTGGCGATTTCCACAGCAATCTTGCCGTCTTGATCCGGCCCTGGAAGGACGATGATCTCGCTTCCTGAACCCTCCGGAGAGATATTGCCACTATTGCTGCCGCCGCTGCTATTCCCGGAGCTGCTGCCAGAATTGCCATTATTACCGCTGCCACCGTTATTTGAATTATAAGGAGTAGCCTGCCGCTCTACCGAATTCGCGCTTTCTCCCGCTTCGTTGCCAGCAGACACTACATAATAATAGGTGGTTCCATTGCTTAATCCGGTATCCTTATAACGAGTCGTTTGAAGGTGAGCTGCCATTGTCGTATAAGGCCCGGCCGATTGAACACCACGCTTCACGTTATAATATTGAGCCTCTGCAGCTGCTTCCCAGCTCAGTTCTACAGATCCGTCGCCTGCCTTCGCTTCCAGTCCACCGGGTACCGTCGGTATCACAACATCCGATCCATCTGTAAATTTGACATTATCGATATACATTCTTCCCGCAAAATCACTATCTACATCTGCAAAAATAAGAATCATATTTCGCAGCTCCGTATCGTCCGTGATTCCGTCTATTTCCCTCATATTAAGGCTGACCGGATAGTGGTACACGGAGTCCGTTACCGCAGCTCCTGCCAACTGATCGAACTCAATATTATAGCTCGCAGGAGCCTGCTGCCAATATCCGGCAGCAGGCGGCTGAAATATGAGATTAATCGCCATCGCTCCCACGCTTGCCCGTTCAGGCTTAAGATACAGATCGAACATGACATAATCATGATTCCCACGAATAAGTCCATCCTTATACAAATCTAACCTTGCTGCGGATGCCCAACCATCGGATGGTTTAACATCCGGATAAGCCAACTCCCAGGAAAGAGCCTGCGAGCCCTGGGCCTCTTCTATCGTGAGAGGACTCTTGACCGCAGATTCCGGATTCCATTCCCAACCCTGCCGTGTACCATCTTCGAAATCAGAAGGAAGCGCGGCCGTTCCTTTCGGAGCATGAATAACCGGAAGCTCCACCTTGGTGCCTGTCACTGTGATATTGTCGAGCGAGATTATGTCCGTATCCTTCGCCCCAACGAACAGAATCAAATTGTTCATCACATTATTTTCTGCACTCTCAGCGATCGTCTTAAATGAAGGAGAATCCTCTGTCGTAATGGAGAGGACAGCTTTATATTTATTGCTGCCATAAGGCTCAAAATCATCTTTATTCACCTGTACCGCCCGCTCCGGGTTCGCCCATCCTGATGAAGGTCCTTGCGGAATTGCCGCAATGGATACCGTCGTCTTCTCGTCCACAATAACATCCATAGTCAATTGTTCTGCGCCCAGGATGTTAGCCGTCTTCCCCCAGCCATCCGCAGATAAGCGGATATTGGCCCAATAATTATCCTCGCTTGTATCCGTGCTCACGTTCATTCCAGTAATCTGCAAAGCATCACCCACATTGCTTAATGCAATGCTCTCTCGATTCGGATTGTCTCCATTGACCCCAAATCCCTGCGTCGTGCCGTCTTCGAAATCCCATAAAACCTGAGAATACTTATTCCGGTCAATCGGCTCATACGCAATCCCCTTGATTCTTGCCCGCACATATTCACCGGACACGGTCAACTCGGGAATAGACCAGACCTGATCCTCCCCGGGATCAAGAGCGGTTGCCGGCTGCTTGCCGAGTTCCAGCGGCATAAAGGCCGCAGAGGTCTCGTTCTTGTTCGTTAACGACCAGTTGACCCAACTAATGTTGTTCTCATTCAGGAAGCTAAGCCATTGATCAGCCTCCTGCAGATATGGCCCGCCGTCCCCGCTCGCCTGGCTCGTCCCCCATTCCGTGACAAAAATCGGGACACCCTGCTCCAACGCATATTTGGCATTGCTCATAATATTCGATCTATCAGAGCTATCCGCAGCAGGCATATGCGTTCCTGTGTAGAAATGAACCGTGTACATAATGTTATCCGCTTGGATCGGGTCATCCGCAGCCAAATCCGGACGCTGACTCCAGTTCGGAGTACCCACAATAATAATGTTGTTCTGTGCATCACCCTGACGCAGCATCTCTACAATCGGTTCAGCATACTCCTTAATGGCCTGCCACCCGGATTCATCATTTTGAATTCCTGGACCGTCTGTATTATTCGGGCTTGGCTCATTCGCTAATTCATAGATGATGTGTTCATTATTCGGGTAAAGCGAAGAAATATCTCTGAAGAAATCCATGGCACCGCTGTATATATCCGCCCTCGGATCCCCCGGTGCATGCACATGCCAATCCACAATTACATACAGATCATTAACAATGGCCAAATCAATTCCGTCGAGCACCCTCTGCCTGATCTTTTCCTGATTCGCCGGGGTACCATATCCGTTCTCACCCACATACATTGCCAGCCTGATCACATTGGCTCCCCAATCATTGGCCAAAGCGGCATAGGCATTTTCGTTAATGATTTCCGGGAACCACTGCAAGCCATGTGTACTCATTCCCCGTAATTGAATCGGGTTCCCACTCTGATCGGCAAGTGTCTTCTCCCCGTCAATCTCGACAATCTGCAATGCGCCCCCTACTGACGGTTTTACCGCCGGAGCCGCTATCAAGCTGGAATCATGACCTGTATCACTGCCTTCCGGCTCCGCAGCAGCCATCATTGGCACAAGCGAGCTTAATAGCACCAAAGTCATCATCATAGCTATCATTCGCTTCCTGAGCTTCTTTCTCACCCTCAGCCCTCCCATAAATCAAGTTTTGATAATGTCTTAATCAATGATGAGACTATTCGGAAAACGTTTTCCGAAAAGAGCAAAACAAGCTATGGACTTCTTCCACCCTACCTTAGTGCTTTTTTCTGCTGCCAATTTCTCTCCCTTCTTCATAGACTAATTTAATTCACTTCCCCTGATAAAAGCGGTTTCAATAAAGTGAACGCGCGTTTATCAAAATGTATATGGATTTGGTTCATGATTATAGCATACATGTAATAATTTGTATAGAAAACGTTTTCCGAAATAAATTGCAAAATGCACATAGAACAGCTATCCTTGAGTTATTATTCAGGGAAAGATGATAGAAAGAAGCTAGGTAGGTGGCATGTATGGCAAAAAATATTCATGATATTGCAAAAGCTGCAGGTGTATCAATAACAACCGTGTCCAAGGTTATTAACAATCGCCCCCATGTCAGTCCGAAGACAAGAGCACGCGTACAGCAAGTGATCCGTGATGAACAATTCATTCCCAATCATACGGCCCGCGGGCTGGTTCAGGGAAATTCGAAAACGATCGGGATGTTCTTAACTACCGGGTTAACCCACCCATTCTTCTCCAGAGTAGTCGTCGGACTTGAAAAGGCACTAAAAGAAACCGGATACGATCTGCTCTACCTTGTCCAGTTCGATATGGGCTCGGACTATAGTATTGTGCAGCATTGTCTGAGCCGCAATGTCGATGGGGTCTTGATCTTCGGATTCCAGAGCCATGATCTGAATTTTGAGGAAATGCTGCAGTCCGGCATTCCGACGATGTTTATAGATATGGACTTCACCGGACCACGTGCCGGATATATTACTTCCGAAAATATTGACAGCATCAAGATGGCCGTACGCTACCTGCATCAACTGCAGCATCAAAGGATTGCCTTCATCAACGGCCATCTCGATTCCTATGTCGGGAAGCAGCGGTTTGAGGGCTACCGGTTAGCATTGCAGGAGCTTGACCTGCCTTATGATCCAAAGTACATATCCATTGGGGATTTTAGCAAGGAATCGGGGTATGCCGCGATGCAGGAATTCCTGAAGCTAAGCAATCGACCGACATCGGTCATCTGCTGTTCTGATATGATTGCACTTGGCGTAATGGAGGCCGCCGCTGAAGCCGGGCTATCGGTTCCGGATGATCTGTCTGTCATCGGCTTTGATGGCATCGAGATGTCCCGGCATACCCAGCCTGCGTTGACGACGGTTCAGCAGGATTTTCTCACTCTGGGAGAACAGGCGATCCGTTCCTTGAATGAGATGATCCATTCACCTAACTTGCCTCCCCCGTCAATTATCGTTCCCACCAGTCTGGTGATTCGTGATTCATGCGCCGTCTGTCCGCTGTGATTCCCTGGGTAAAGCATAGTCCCTGTAGCTGCACCTCTAGTAAATGTTCAAAAAGCTTGGTTTTTCAGCCCCGAGAAGGTTGGATAAAGCTGGGGACTGAGGAGCGGAACGTACGTAGTTGGTTCGTGAGCATCGGGCCCGGCTGGATTCAAGATTCGCTATCGAATAGACTTACAGTTCGGCATCGGGTTCAAAAGGGGGCTTATTGAACACCCCCTTATAAATAGTAATGATCTCCTCCATTGGCATCCGCACTAACCCACTGGAGGAGGGGGCTACAAATTCCTGCACATCCTCGATGATCGGCTCCGCTTGGAATCCCCACTCTACTTGAGAACGGCGGCTAAATTCCGTATATACCCCTTTTCCGACAAAGCAAGCCACCTGCGGACGATACAGCTCAAGCTTATCGCACAGAATTTGCCTGCCTTGCGTATATTCTTCACGGGTGATCTCCTCCGCCGTACGCGTCGGCCTGGATACTATATTGGTGAAGCCGTATCCCAGCTCCAACAGTTCATGATCCTCTGCAGCCGTATACAAGCGAGGGGTCAGCCCCGAACGATACAGTATTCGCCAGAAGTTATTGCGCGGATTGGCATAATGATGACCCACCTCCCCTGATTTCAGACTGGGATTGAAGCCTATGAATACGACCGATAATCCGGTTCGCAAATGATCGGGTATCTCCTTCATGAGGATCGAGCTCCTTTCCTGCTGTGGTTATGCTGCGTTATTTTATCGGGAAGTAAGAAAAAGAAGATATACAATATTATAAACATCAGCAGGGCAATTCCTTCCTCCGCCAGCAAATAATACGGGTACGGGCCTAATAGATTGAGCAGAGATGCCGTATCCGGCTTATGGGCCAGAAACATATAGTTCGCCCCGATCGCATAATCCACTCCCCATACTGCCGCCGCTGAAATATTCAGCAAGAGCATCGCCCAAGCGACGGACTTCCAGCTCAACTTGTAGCCTTCGATCCAGGTCATGTATAACGAAGCTAATATAATCGCCGCATGAGAGATGAAAAATTGAAAATAACGAAAGTGCGGAAATTCATACGACAAATTAGGCGTAATTAGCGCTTGAAGCGCGCCCGCGATTCCGGCAAGGAACAGAAAGGGATAAAGCCAGCGACTGCGCGTCAACAGCATAATGATAGACAACAGCAGGGTAAGACTGCACAGCTCAAGCGGCAGCGTGTATCGGGCATCCCAGATGTTCTGCGACAAATACCAGATATTCAGGCTGGCCTCAGACAAGAGCAATAACAAGGCCAAGCCGTAGCGAATGGTTCTTCTTAACCTTGGGTGATTGCGTATTGCAATTCTCGTATGAAATAAGCCTAGAATCAAAAGCAGCACGACGGCAAGCGCCAGTATATGAGGAAAAGATAGAAGGACAAAGCCGGATATCGCCCCGGAGGAAAAAAAAGCATCCATGAATCCTTCACTCCTTCACTGATCGAATAATGATGTCAGGGTTTAGCTTCCCCTAATTATATGCAATCGTACCATGAGCCGACTAAGGATGAACAGTCCTCTGGCAGGGCGTGATTCATAATAATGAAGGGAAATGATTTAATAAGAAGTCTTGCCAAGCCGCCCTGAACATGTAAGGATGAGGATGAGGCTAACAGAAACTGGATTTAATATATGAAAACGATTACACAAGTGGAGGGTGAGAACAATGAACGGACAGGAGCAACGTAATATTTCCGTGAATCAAGTCGGCTATCCTATGCATTCTAGCAAGGTCGCCGTTATTGCTAACGATAGCGGGATTTTCCATCTTGTTGACGATCAGCGCGGAGAGAGTGTGCTTGAAGGGAATACCACACATCCCGTTGTGGATCAAGTGGCTGGTGTATCTATCTCTCAGGCCGACTTCTCCAGCTGGATTACACCCGGGATATATCATATTGAGCTCAATGGCCGCAGGTCAGCAGCTTTCACCATTTCAGAGCGCCCCTACGAACAGGTTCACCGCGGG
This sequence comes from Paenibacillus sp. 79R4, assembly GCF_013393165.1. Lineage (NCBI taxonomy): Bacteria > Bacillati > Bacillota > Bacilli > Caryophanales > Paenibacillaceae > Paenibacillus > Paenibacillus sp. 79R4. The sequence continues at coordinate 79,740 of NZ_QJOT01000018.1, forward strand.
CTATTAAGAGCGTTTTATCTGTTCCGCTGCGGTATGGAATTGAAGGGGGAATATGCCGGAGCGTGGACACATCAAGCCTGCCATACTCAGGAAGGGATCGTATACGATGATCCTTCGCGCAGGCTGGACAGCTGCGGAGGCTGGCATGATGCCGGAGATTACGGCAAATACTCCGGACCCGGAGCCAAGGCCGTCGCTGATCTGCTTCTCGCCTATGAGCTTCGTCCGGAGGCTTTTCAGCAGGCTATTCCTATTCCGGAGACGGACGGACGAATGCCTGATATTTTGCATGAATGCCGTTATGAACTGGAATGGCTGTTCAAAATGCAGGATAAACGGAGCGGTGGCGTGTTCCATAAGCTCACGACCAAATATTTTCCTGCGCTTAATATAATGCCGGAAAATGACCGGGATGATCTGTACTTCCTTCCTGTCTCAGCCACGGCCACCGGATGCTTCGCCGGAATTATGGCTATGGCCTGCCGGATTTACAAGCCCTTTGATCCTGAATTTGCACAGCATTGCCTTCAGGCAGCAAGACGGGCATGGTCCTGGCTTGAAGAACATCCGGACGTTCGAGGCTTTAGAAATCCTATGGATGTATATACTGGAGAATACGGAGACAACCTGGATTTGGATGAGCGCTACTGGGCCTCAGCCGAACTGTATCGAACTACCGGAGAGGCTGTTTACCACACCGCCTTTTTGGAGCTGGCGAGAAAATCTTTTCCCAAGTATGAGCTCGGTTGGGCAGATATGGGCGGGTATGGAACGATCGCCTATCTGCTGAATGATAGCTTTGAGGTTGATCAGGAGCAGCATTCCTCTCTGTTAAGCGGACTATTCAATGAAGCAGACCAATCAATTCGCCGCAGTACTGTAGATGGTTATCTAATCTCCCTGGAGGAGACGGACTATATCTGGGGCAGCAATATGGTTGTCATGAATCGGGCTATGCTGTTATTGCTGGCCAGTCATTTCAGCGAACAGAGAGATTACGAAGCTTGTGCGCTGGAGCATGTGCATTATTTGCTTGGGCGTAACGTGCTGGATATAAGCTATGTTACCGGGTATGGGGACCGCCCTGTCATGTATCCTCATCATCGCCCTTCCGTCGGGGACAAGGTTGATGAGCCGGTGCCCGGCCTGGTGGCTGGCGGTCCGAATCATGGACTTAATGACGATTATATGATGGAACATTTGCAAGGCAAAGCTCCTGCGCAATGTTATATCGATCATCAGGACAGCTTTGCTGGCAATGAGGTCACGATCTATTGGAACTCTCCTGCTGTATTCGTCATCTCTCATTTTATGAAATGAAGTCATACATTAGGAAATAGCTGCAACCTTTGGCCGTAAGCCAGCGTTATGATAACTAAAAGGCATCCCATCTAAGGAGGAATCTTACATTGCATAAGAAGCTGATGAGGATAACGCTGGCCCTTGCCACGGTATTGGCGCTTACTGCCTGCAGCAGCAAGCATCAAGATCCGGAACTAAATACAAATGCTCAGAACCATGAAAATGCAAGTGAACAGAATGACCCTTCCAATAAACAGAATAATCCCCTTACAGATCAAGAGGATCAAGCTGCGAAGGTGATAGCCGAGTATAACGCATTGCTGCAGAGCAATGGCAAGCTGTCAGAGGCGATCAGCTACCTTCAGGAGCATATTCATGAGGTAGCTAAAGAGCAGGCCACGCAAATGCTTCTCTCTCTTGAGAACGCGCAGATACAAGCGGCACCGGCCCTTGAAGAACGTTATTACGCAGAAGACATTTTGCAGGAGCTGGCCGATAAGGGTGCCTATACGCGCAGTATAGAAGACATCATCTCCCATTTACCGGATGGCAAGCTGAAAGATTTGCTGTCGGAGACACAAGACAATGGCTATTTTCTCTATTCCGTTGAGGGGATGTTCTTTCCAGTTATCGACTACGAGACTTATACTCCATACGAGGATGAAATTAATGAGGATATCGCCGCTTATTTCAAGCTAAAGGCCAAGGACACCCAAGCACCGGCGCTTCGTGACGCGGCGATTGCCGTCAGCCTGGAAGAGCTTCTGAATCGAGCGCTTGATGCCGAGGACTTCATGACAAATTACCCTTCCTCTCCCCGTTCTAAAGAAATGAAGGTCTTGTTTCAACAGTATAAGGGGGCTATTTTCTTCGGAAGCGATAATAGCCAATTATTCGACTATTCCACCCATATCATGAATGATGAAGCTCAGAAGACCTATAATGCTTATGTTGGTAAAACTGAGGCCAGCCAAAGCCAGCTTCTTAGGGAGCTCAAGCAATATATGGATGCCGCGGCCAAGGACGGTTATAAGGATTCGGATACACTAAAGCAAATGCGTGAGAAGTTTTTGGAGATAGAGCCTGAGTAGACATCAAATGATGAAGCAACCCGAAAGAGAAGCACCTTTGTTAGAAAGGAGGCTTCACTTCCGGGTTTTTGTTGCGCTAAGCTAGTAAACGCAGTAGCAAAATGCCTATCAGCGCGGTTGACAATCCCAAGACCTCACGCCGCGCCATCGACTCCTTCAGATAGAATCGGGCATACAGCAATACGAACACAACGTTCATGGCGCTGATCGCCGAGACGATCCCGGTCACTCCCCCACGAAAAGCCGGGATCAGGAAGATCATGCCGGCGATATTGGAGATCCCGACAAACAGCCCCCAGCTCAGCGTCTTGCCGCGGCTCCATTGCACAGGAGTGGAAGCTGTTGCAGGAGAAGCTGCACTCGATGCAGAGCCTTCAGTCTCTGTGACTGCACTAATGGCCACCTGCTTGGAGGTTCTGTACTGGCTTATGGCCCACTGCGCGCCAAACAGCACCGCTCCCGTTCCGTACATCACGGATAACAAGGGAAGCGTAGACGCACCCGACAGCGTAGCCTGCTTGGAGGTTAGATCAGTCATGCCAAAGAATAACATGGTCAGAATCCCCCATTGGATGCCTTTTAGTTGTCCCAGCTTTAAATCCTGGGAGTACTTAATTAGCAACAGTCCGAGAATAACCACGACAAAGGAAACAATCTGCCACAGATTCAACGTCTCTCCCCACAACAGATATGCCATAATCACTACAACCACGGGCGGAAGTCCGGTGAATAAAGCGATCAACGATGCTTTGCCAACCGCATAGCCTTTATACATGGAAGCATTGGCGATGAAGGAGAATCCGCCCATTAACAGACCGATGATCGCTCCATTATTCCAGGCTTGACCTGCAAACACATTGCTGACCAGTGCTATGATAGTTCCCGACAAATAAACGCCAAATAACAGTAAATTCCGATCAAGCGGACGCTGGGACGTCCATTGGTACAAGATTCCCCGCATCCCAAAGCATGTTGCCGCAGCCATAGCAAAGACAAACCACATTTCTCTCGTCCTCCTACTTCAACTTTCTCTCTATTTATGTATTTTCCTTGATACCGCAAGCAGCTCATAGAAAAAAAGCTGACACCTCCGCGTCAACCCTATTTCTTGACATGATTATGTATGAAAAGCCCTCTTTAAATGCTTATTATATGAAACTCTTAAACGTTGATTATACACTAGAATTGGAAGAAGAGGTAGGGTAAATAATGTGGATATGCAGTACTCCATACGGACACTTTATTCCGCGGATGAATGCTTATCTAGGTATAGGCAAGCCGGAGGTACTCCGGCTTGCCTGGTCTTCGAGTCATTCTTCCATCAATGCGTCACTCGGGATTGAAAATCATCCCGGCTCGATTTGTTGGCGTGGTACAGAACCACGTCCCCATTCTCCAGTTCAAACGTATTGCCGTAGGCATCCTGAACCTTGGACTGGAAACCTTCC